>NZ_MPRK01000045.1 GCF_002021095.1 Solemya elarraichensis gill symbiont
ACGCAGGGCGTCCGGGGCAATAAAGGCTGTCGAAGATCGAGTGTAAAAGGGCGACTTGGATGTCCCGTTTTACATCACGAGATCAAAGACACGCTTGTCTCCATTCGGTTTTGACCACTCGGTCACTGCAGGCATTGTCAGTGCAAAGGGGAGAAGTCTTCCCGAAGAGAACTATGTGCCTTTCATCCAGACGGATGTAGCGATCAATCCGGGTAATTCAGGCGGTCCACTATTCAATCTCAATGGTGAAGTTGTTGGTGTGAATTCCCAGATTTACAGCCGCAGCGGTGGTTTTATGGGACTCTCTTTCTCAATTCCGATCGAGGTGGCCATGAATGTCGCTGATCAGCTGCGTTCCAAGGGCAAGGTCTCGCGCGGCTGGCTGGGTGTGTTGATCCAGGACGTTACCAGGGAGCTCGCAGAATCCTTTGATATGGATAAACCGATGGGAGCGCTGGTGGCTCGTGTAATGCCTGACAGTCCGGCTGAAAAGGCGGGTATGCAGGTCGGCGATATCATTATTGGTTTCAATGGCAAGCCGGTTGAAAAATCATCCAAACTGCCGCCCATGGTAGGTTCGGCAAGTATCGATCGTCCGGCAGAGGTGGTTGTGCTTCGTGCGGGCCGTGAAGAGACTATCTCTGTCAATATAGGTGAGTTGCCCGATGAACAGCTCGCCATGCTGGGAAAAGAGCCACAGCCGGAGCCGGATGAGAAAGAGACAATTATGGGTCTCGTGGTCTCGAATTTGACCCAAAAGCAGCGAGATGAGCTCGGAATCGCAGAGGGCGGTGTCATTGTCGAAGAGGTGCAGGAAGGGCCAGCAAGGACGGCAGGCATTCGCGCCGGTGAAGTTATCCATGATTGGAAACCACTGTGTCATGGGTGTAGATGATTTCAGGCAGGCAGTTGAAAAACTGTCGAAAGAGAGGCCGGTTGCGATCTTGGTTCAACAGAAGGAAGGTTCGCGCTGGCTGACCTTGCGACTTTCGGATTGATCCGGAATTGATCAGAAGCTCTGGAGTCCTGAATGATCAGGCTGGAATTCTATTGCCGGGAGGGGTGTCACCTGTGCGAGGCGATGTGGCACGAGCTGGGTGACTACCGCTCCCGTGATGACCTGGAATTCAGCTGTATCGATATCTCTCGTGATGAGAGTCTCGAAACACGCTACGGAGAAATGATCCCGGTTCTGGCTCATGGCGAGCGCGTCATCTGCAACTATTTTCTCGATCCGGAACTTCTCGACGTCTTTCTGGCTAACCCGGATTAATCTCCCTGTTTGCACAGAAATTCGTTAGAATGTGCAAACTTTTGACCGTGCTGTGTGATAGAAGCAGGCGGTCTCCTTCAGTGCCGGACACCACATATACCACCACTAATGACAGACCTGAGCCATATACGCAACTTCTCCATTATCGCGCACATCGATCATGGCAAATCGACGATTGCAGATCGTTTTATCCAGCTGTGCGGTGGTCTCACCGAGCGCGAAATGGACAGCCAGGTGCTCGATTCCATGGATCTCGAGCGTGAACGCGGAATTACCATCAAGGCGCAGAGCGTCACTCTCGACTACACGGCGAGCGATGGTGAGACCTACCAGCTCAATTTCATTGACACACCGGGGCATGTCGACTTCTCCTACGAGGTGTCGCGTTCACTGGCGGCGTGCGAAGGTGCGTTGCTGGTTGTTGACGCCGCCCAGGGCGTTGAGGCGCAAAGCGTAGCCAACTGCTACACGGCGATTGAAATGGGCCTTGAGGTACTGCCGGTACTAAACAAGATTGATCTGCCTTCTGCCGAACCTGATCGCGTCATCAACGAAATCGAGGAGATTATCGGCATCGAGGCTGAGGATGCCCTGCGTGTCAGCGCCAAGACAGGCATTGGCATCGGGGAACTGCTCGACAAGCTGGTCGAGACCATTCCGCCGCCCGTGGGCGATGCAGATGCGCCTCTGCAGGCGCTGATTATCGACTCATGGTTCGACTCCTATGTCGGCGTCATTTCGTTGGTACGTGTTATCAATGGTGTGCTGAAGAACAAGGACAAGATCAAGATCATGTCGACTGGCCGTCAACACCAGGCAGACAATGTCGGTGTCTTTACTCCCAAGAAAACAGTTACCGGACGTCTCGGTCCCGGTGAGGTCGGCTTTCTGATTGCCGGCATCAAGGAGATCGATGGAGCACCAGTCGGTGATACCGTGACCCATTTTGACAAGGCAGCCGATAAGGCACTGCCAGGTTTTGAACAGATGCGCCCACGCGTCTTTTCCGGACTCTATCCGGTCAGCTCGGATGATTACGAGAATTTGCGCGATGCGCTGCAAAAACTGCGCCTCAACGATGCAGCACTGCACTACGAGCCCGAGACCTCTCAGGCACTCGGTTTCGGTTTCCGCTGCGGGTTCCTTGGCATGTTGCACATGGAGATCGTGCAGGAGCGTCTTGAGCGTGAATATGATCTCGACCTGATCACGACGGCACCGACGGTAATCTACGAGGTGCTGAGTAACGACGGCGTGGTGATCAAGGTTGATAACCCGGCAGCTTTGCCAGATCCATCCAAGATCGAAGAGATCCGTGAGCCGATCATCGAGGCGACCATTCTCGTGCCCCAGAATATGCTCGGCCCGGTTATCTCGCTGTGTGTAGAGAAGCGCGGCGTACAGAAGAACATGCAGTATCTTGGTGGACAGGTGCAGATTAACTGGGAACTGCCGATGAACGAAGTGGTGCTCGACTTTTTCGACCGCCTCAAGTCGGTCAGTCGCGGTTATGCCTCCTTTGAATATGAATTCAAGCGTTTTCAGCCTGCACCGCTGGTGAAGCTGGATATTCTGATCAATGGCGAAGCCGTTGATGCCCTCTCTGTTATCGTCCACAAGGATGCATCGCAGAGTCGTGGTCGCGAGTTGACCGAGCGCATGAAAGAGCTGATTCCGAGACAGATGTTCGAAGTTGCCATCCAGGCTGCTATCGGCAGCAAGATTATTGCCCGTTCAACGGTCAAGGCGCTACGCAAGAATGTCACGGCGAAGTGTTATGGTGGTGATATCACACGTAAGAAGAAACTGCTTGAGAAACAGAAAGCGGGCAAGAAGCGCATGAAACAGGTTGGCAGTGTTGAGATACCCCAGGATGCATTCCTGGCAGTGCTCAAGGTTGGCCAGGATTAACTGAAAATTAATATCTTAATGGAGCAGGAATGAGTTTTGATATAGAAACAGTACTGGTAACAGTCGTCGTAGTTATGGGAGTCGTGTGGCTTCTGGACCGGCTCTACCTGCGTAAACTTCGCAAAAAGGATGTCAAAGAGCCCTTCCTGGTAGACTTGTCGCACTCTTTGCTGCCTGTCTTTCTGATTGTCCTGATTCTGCGCTCCTTCGTCTTCGAGCCATTCAGAATTCCCTCGGGCTCGATGATGCCGACACTGCTGGTCGGTGATTTTATTCTCGTCAACAAGTATGCCTATGGACTCAGATTGCCTGTTAGTCACACCAAGGTGCTTGATACCGGATCACCGCAACGAGGTGATGTTGTGGTGTTCAGGTTTCCCATGAATGATTCTATCGACTATATTAAACGTATAGTTGCTGTTCCGGGAGATACGGTCGCCTATCGTGACAAGATCCTCTACATCAACGGTCAACCGCAGCCAGTCGAAGCGTTGGAAGTATACAACGGTGTAGGTGGAGGAAAGCGCGAGACGGGTGTATTACACGCCAGTGAGAGGCTGGATAGTGTTGAGCATAGTGTACTTGTTAATCAGCGCCGCCCCGATTTCGGACCAGGATGTCAGGTGTTGGCTAATGGACCTGTGAGGATTCCGGAAGGGCACTATTTCGCAATGGGAGATAACAGGGATAACAGTAACGACAGTCGTTGCTGGGGCCTGGTTCCCGAGAAAAATCTGGTTGGTCGGGCCTCGATGATCTGGATGAATTTTGATTCTGATTTGCCGGGGTTCCCTGTTGAGTGGAGTCGTATTGGTGAAATTATTAAATAAAGAGAAAATTCAGCGAGGCGAATCAACTGCGTCGATCCTGTTGTTGATAGTTGCTGCAGTACTGGTCGGTACCTTTGCTTTCAAGGCAGTGCCGGCTTATATGAAGAATAATACTATCAAAGCCATTATGGAGGATGTTCAGAAAGATCCAGCTACGGTGGGGGAAAACAGCAAGCAAGTGAAAAGGATATTTCTCAATCGCCTGAAAACCAATTCGATATATGAATTTAACAGGGATAATGTCACTGTCACGTCTGATAGGCAGGGCATGATGCTGCGTGTTGCTTACCAGGTGCAGACAAAATATATGTTTAATATTGACCTGTTACTGCATTTTGACCATTCCGTGGAAATTCCTCCGATTTGAAACTTTCCCTGAAGAAACTGTCTGAACTGATCAACTACCAGTTCGACTCGCCTGAGCTGCTGGAGCTTGCACTGACACACAGGAGCGCTGGCGGCAACAACAACGAGCGACTTGAATTTCTCGGTGACGCTATCCTCGGCATGGTGATCTCCGACTGGCTCTACGTGCGCTTCCAGGCAGCCAGCGAGGGCCAGTTAAGCCGTTTGCGTGCATCACTCGTCAAACGCGAGACACTCGCTTCCCTGGCGCGTGAACTCGATATTGGCAGCTATCTCGAGATGGGCATAGGCGAACAACGCAGTGGTGGACACTCACGTGATTCAACCCTCGCGGATGCGGTCGAGGCTATCATCGCAGCCGTTTATCTCGATGGCGGCATCGACAAGGCGCATCAGCTGATTCTTTCGCTGTTTGACAGTCGTCTTCAGGCGGTCGATCTCAGCGACTGCGGAAAAGATCCCAAGACACGTTTGCAGGAGTATCTGCAAGCGCGCAATCTTGAATTGCCCGAGTATGAAATCCTGCGCACCGAAGGCAAGCAGCATCACCAGACATTTACCGTACGCTGCAACGTGAAATCCCTGCAAGTTACTTCCGAAGGGGTCGGCAGGTCACGTCGAAAGGCAGAACAGGCTGCTGCAGCCGCACTACTGGAACAGATCGATGCAGGCTGAAGATAAAGTAACACGCTGTGGATATGCAGCCATCGTGGGCCGCCCGAATGTCGGCAAGTCGACCCTGCTTAATCGCTTGGTGGGCCAGAAGATTGCCATTACCTCACATAAACCCCAGACAACGCGCCATGCGATTCTCGGAATCAAAACCAACGACGATGGCCAGATACTGTTTGTAGATACCCCGGGTATTCACAAGCGCGGCGGCAAGGCACTGAACCGTATTCTCAACCAGACGGCGGAATCCGTGTTGTCAGATGTCGATGTGATTGTTTTTGTCGTGCAGGCAGGCAGCTGGACCGAAGAGGATGAGAAAGTACTCAAGGGTATTAAACGTTCCGGCAGACCGACTATCCTGGTGCTTAACAAAATGGATAAGCTCGAGCGGCGTGAAGAGGCTTTGCAGCTATTGTCGGAGCTGAGTAAAAAACATGCGTTTGAGCAGATGATTCCGGCCTCTGCGTTGCAGGGAAAGCAGCTCGATGTAGTTGAGTCAGAAGTGATGAAATTGCTTCCTGAAGGCGCTATCTGGTACCCGGAAGACCAGGTTACCGACAGGTCCGAACGTTTCCTTGCTGCCGAGCTGTTGCGTGAGCAGCTGACGCGCCGCTATGCCAAGGAGCTTCCCTATGCCGTGACGGTCGAGATCGAGCGATTCGAGGATGAGGGGTCGCGTTATCGAATCTCGGCGGTTGTGTGGGTCGAGAAGCCGGGGCAGAAGGGCATACTCCTTGGGCACAAGGGTGGAGCCATGAAAGAGACGGCGCGCATCGCGCGTGAGTCGATGGAGAGCAGTTTCGGACGCAAGGTGTGGCTGGACGTGTGGGTCAAGGTTAAAAAGAGCTGGTCATCCGATGAGCGCTCCATCGCCAGCCTGGGCTATACCGATCAATGAGCAAACTGCTGAAGCGCGCCTTTGTGCTTCATCGGCGTCCTTTCAAAAATACCAGCCTGCTGCTGGAACTTTTCGTTGAAGGCGAGGGGCGTTTCCCCGCAATTTCGCGCGGCGGTGCCAAGGGCAACACAGCCGGGCTGTTGCAGCCCTTCACTCCATTGCGACTTGGTTGGGGTGGACGCGGGGAAGTAAACAGTCTGCACGAGGTTGAGCCGGATGACTATCAACTGGACCGGTTGCAAGGCAAGTCTCTCTTTTGCGGTCTTTACCTCAACGAGTTGCTGATGCGCCTGGTTCCAAGATCCGAGCCACATGATCTGCTCTTCAGTGATTACATCAGAACACTCTCAAGCCTCGACGGGGAGATTCCACTAGACTGGAGTCTGCGCCAGTTCGAGCTGCGCCTGTTGCAGGCAGCAGGATATGAACTGGTGACTGAAGCGACGCTCGATAACGAGCCAATTGTGCCAGCCGGGAACTACCTTTACCAAAAGGGCAGTGGCTTTTCTGAATGTCCTGTTGAGCTATCTGCAGACACCTCGAATGTCATCTCTGGAAGGACATTGATTGCGCTGCACAATAAGACGTGTGATGATATTCAGCTACGTCAGGAAGCGAAGCGACTGTTGCGTCGTGTGATTGACTATCACCTTGATTACAAACCATTAAAAAGCAGGGAGCTTTTCGGATAATTGAACATGATGAAGAGATTACTTGGCGTCAATATTGACCATGTTGCAACACTTCGCGAAGCGCGCGGAACACCCTATCCCGACCTGGTTAAGGCGGCACTGATGGCCGAGGAGGCTGGCGCCGATGCCATCACGCTTCACCTGCGTGAAGATCGACGCCACATTCAGGACAATGATGTCGAAATTCTCATTGGCCGTCTGCAAACGCGCATGAATCTCGAGATGGCAGCAACAGCAGAGATGCTTGAAATTGCAAAGCGCATCAGGCCAGCCGACTGTTGCCTTGTACCCGAAAAACGCGAGGAACTCACTACTGAAGGCGGGCTTGATGTCGCAGGCCAGAAGGGGATGCTGACAGAGTATTGTGCAGCCCTTGCAGAGGCAGGCATTCGGGTTTCGTTGTTTATCGATGCCGATCCGGTACAGCTGGAGGCATCAGAAGAGGTGGGTGCGCCGGTTATCGAGATTCACACCGGCCACTATGCTGATGCCGCAGATCAACTGCAGCGTGAAGCCGAGCTGGAAAAGATCCGCAAGGCAGTCATCCAGGGGCGTGAGCTTGGACTGCAGGTTAATGCAGGGCACGGGCTCGACTATGACAATGTACAGCCTGTTGCCAGGTTAGAGGGTGTCTCCGAGTTGAATATTGGCCACTCGATTGTCAGTCGTGCAATATTCTCTGGCTGGCATGCGGCAGTTGCCGATATGAAGGAGCTGATTGTCAGCGCCTGAGGCAGAAGATTGCCCTAATGCACATAACTGCGCATCTGACCCACCAGCACACCCTGTATCTCGACCTGGTCTGGGTGATAGGTCATCGGTGACATGCTCGCGTTGGCAGGGTGCAGAATTGTACTTGTCGCCTGCTGTTCAATGCGTTTCAGGGTGGCTTCTTCACCTTCGACAAGTGCAACGACAATTTCACCATTGCGTGCATGTGAACGTTTCTCTATGACGACGAAATCGCCATCGAGAATTCCCTCATCTATCATCGAGTCTCCCTTCACCTGCAACACGTAGCAGGGAGCCTGGGTGTGCATCCATGTTGGAACATCGAGAGTTTCCGGCGTGGTGACGGCCTCGATCGGTTGGCCTGCGGCGATGCGTCCGAGTAGCGGTAATCCGCTCTCCTGCCCACTGTTCTGCATCGAGCTTGCTGTCAGGCGAATACCCCTGCGCAGATTGTTCATCGGTTCGACCAGCCCCGCTTCAATCAGTGCCTGCACCTGCTTGTGCATCGAGCCGCGTGAACTCAGCCCCATTGCCGTGCAGAGTTCAGACAAGGTAGGTGGGTGTTCGAACTTTTCCTGGTTGTTGAACAGGAAGTCGTAAATCTCCTGTTGTCTGCGAGTCAGGGTGTCAAACATATCTGAAGTTCTCTTTGTGTTCTATCAGCTTCAGTATAGAACAGGCGGAGAACTAATGATACCCCTATGACGGGGTTGACGGGATTTGCACAGGGATGACGCGTAAAAAATGACTCAATGACTACTACGACTGGTTACGCATATGGTCCGCTGTACGCAAAAAAGCATTATCAAGAAAAGCTCGAAGTTTAGGGTCTATACTCATTTCATCCATAGCTTTTTTCATGCACAACAGCCACTGGTCTCGTGCTTCCTCGGTGACCGGAAAGGGCATGTGACGACGGCGCAGCCGGGGGTGGCCATACTCGGCTTCGTAGAGTCCGGGGCCGCCTAGCCAGCCGCTGAGAAATTTGAAAAGCTTGTCTCGCGACACACGCAGGCTCTGCGCATGCATCTCGCGTAACGGCGCAACTTCCTCGAGTTCATTCATGTGGTCGTAGAAGCGGTCGACCAGTTCACGCACTCTCTCTTCGCCGCCTAGCAGCACGTAGGGGGTTTCATCCTGTAGATTCATTTTGGGACCTGTTCTATGGACCAGTTACTGATTGCCTGTTGCCAGAAGCTGTCGATTGTATCGGCTTCAACCCGGGGTTGTCCGAGAAAATCGAGTGCGAGCCCGAGCGTTTCAAGCGGTCGGTTTGTATAGACCGGGTGTGCCGCATCGCTCTTGCTGAGCTTGTTGCCGCTGTCATCCATCACCAGGGGCACGTGTGCGTAATCCGGAGTCTCCATTGCCAGCAGCTGTTGCAGGTAAATCTGCCTGGGTGTGGAGACCAGCAGGTCGCGTCCGCGTACGATGGAGTTAATCTTCTGATCATCGTCATCAGCCACGATTGCCAACTGGTAGGCGAACAGGCCATCGGCCCGTTTGAGAATAAAATCACCGATATCCTGATTCAACTGCTGGGTGTAGTTGCCCTGTATGCGGTCGTTGAACTGAATCACTCTGTCGTCAGTAATGATCCTGTATGAAAACTGTGCTGCGCCTTTACGCATACCGTTGCGGCAACTGCCGGGGTAGACAAGGCCGTCAACGCCGGCTTCTGCAGTTGCGGCAATCTCCTTGCGACTGCAACTGCATGGGTAGACGAGTCGCCTGCTGACCAGTTCATCGAGCAGCACCTGGTAGCGTTCGGTGCGGTGTGACTGGTACAGCACTTCACCATCCCATGCAAAGCCCAGCTGTTCGAGTGTAGAGAGGATGGATTCAACAGCTCCCGGCTGCTGGCGAGGCTGATCGATGTCATCGATACGCATGAACCACTTGCCGTGGTGATGACGGGCATCGAGATAACTGGCAACTGCTGCAACCAGCGAGCCAAAATGGAGTGGTCCGGATGGGGTAGGGGCGAAACGTCCGCGATAGTGGCGCATCGTTCAGATGGAGCAGCATGCCGCTGAAGCGGGCATGCTGCCGAGCCAGTGGCCTCAGGCCATCTGTTTTTCCTTGATCTCTTCGAGTGTCTTGCAGTCTACGCAGAGATCAGCTGTTGGCCTTGCCTCGAGGCGGCGGATACCGATTGCGACGCCACAGGAGTCACACCAGCCATAATCTCCCGCATCCAGACGGTCCAGAGTGGAAGTGATTTTCTTGATCAGCTTGCGCTCGCGGTCACGTGTGCGCAGTTCAAGACTGAACTCCGACTCCTGTGAGGCGCGGTCATTCGGATCAGGGAAGTTCGCCGCATCATCCTGCATGTGGTGCACGGTACGGTCGACCTCTTCCATCAGGCTCGCTTTCCAGGCATTGAGGATGGCACGGAAGTGTTCCTCCTGGGGCTCATTCATGTACTCCTCTTTTTTAGTTGGCTCGTAGGGAGCGAAACCAAAGGTACCGAGGAGTGAGCTGTCATTAGCCTGTGCAGCAGACGCTTTTCTCTTTGCCGCAACCTTCTTTTTGGCTGCAACTTTCTTTTTAGTCCAGCACGATAAATATTCAAGCGCGCTATCTTATAGCAGAAAGTCTCTTTTCAGACAAGCAAAACACGTTACCTGATAATGCATGAAACGAAAAGAGTTGCATGTAAAAATAGGAGAAAACCCTGATTCTGCGGTGTGGTATGTTAGATATTTACACTAGCAAATAGTAACCGGCGTGGAACAGGATCCATTTGTTTTTACAATTTTTTTGATATTTACCGGTGCTGCCGTGATGGCGACGCTGGCCCTCTATGCACGTCAGTCTCTGCTGGTTGCCTACGTTGTTCTCGGCATTCTTCTCGGTCCCTCGGTACTTGGGTGGGTCGGGCAGGCCGGACTGGTCGAGGATATCTCGCATATCGGTATCATCTTTCTGCTTTTTCTACTGGGCCTGAACCTGAATCCCACTGAATTGCTGCACATGATGCGCAAAACCTCCTGGATCACCCTCGTGAGTTCACTGCTCTTCGGCCTCGGCGGTATGCTGGTCGCGCTGGTCTTCAGCTTTGGTTTTGAAGAGTCCTTGCTGATTGGTGCCGTGATGACATTCTCAAGCACAATCATCGGCCTCAAACTGCTGCCGACCAGCGTGCTGCATCACCAGAGGACGGGAGAGTTCATCATCAGCATCCTGCTGCTGCAAGACTTGCTGGCAATCGGACTGCTGATCTATATCCAGGGGCGTGGCAGCGGTGTTGAATCCGTGTGGACGCCACTGCTGCTGATTTTGAAACTGCCACTGCTCGGGTTGATTGCCTGGTTGCTGACACGCTACCTGCTGATCGGACTGATCAGGCGTTTTGACAAAATCCAGGAGTATATATTTCTGACTGCTATCGGCTGGTGCCTCGGTCTTGCCGAACTGGCGCTTGCGATGGGTCTCTCTGCCGAGATTGGTGCTTTCATTGCCGGCGTTGCTCTTGCCTCCAGCCCGATTGCACTGTTTGTCTCCGAGAGCCTCAAGCCGCTGCGTGATTTTTTCCTGGTATTGTTCTTTTTTGCCCTGGGCGCAAAAATGGACTTGTCAGCCGCCATGCCGGTTCTGCTGCCTGCACTGATTCTTGCGGCACTGAGCCTGTCGCTCAAGCCGCCGCTGTTTCGCTGGCTGATTGAACATCTCGGCGAGTCGAAAAAGCGCGCCTCGGAGATTGGTATACGTCTTGGCCAGTTGAGCGAGTTTTCGCTGCTGGTTTCGGTGGTGGCGCTCGAGGCATCCGTTATTGGTCACAAGGCTGCCTACCTGATTCAGTTCGCAACCCTGTTCAGTTTTGTCGGTTCATCCTACTGGATCGTGCAGAAACTGCCGACGCCAATTGCGCTGAAAGATGAACTGCGCCTCGATTAACGCGATTGAGTGGAAAGAAGCTAATGAACTATGATCTTGTCGTGAATACGCCGGTTGGCAAGGTGGGTATCAACCTCGATGGCAAGCAGGCGTTTGATGTTACGCTCCAGCCTGAAGCCAATCGCGCAAAAACGCCTGCACAGCACGCCTGGCTGAAAGAGTGGCTCGATGCCTATTTCGAGGATGCATCAAACTGGTCGGTGCTACCGGTTTCACTCTCCGGAACAGATTACCAACAGCGTGTCTGGAATGCCTTGCGCGAACTCGGCAGCGGTGAGGTGGTGACTTACGGTGAACTGGCAAAAACACTTGGCAGCGGTCCACGCGCGATCGGGCAGGCGTGTCGCACCAATCCCTGTCCGTTGCTGGTTCCGTGTCATCGCGTGGTTGCCGCCAATGGACGTGGTGGTTTTCACGGGCATGCCAGTGGCAGCTGGCCGCAAATCAAGTCATGGCTGCTGAAACACGAGGGTGTTGAAATTTGAAATCCGTGCGTGAGACCGATCAGACACAGATAGAGGCATTTGCCGATGCCCTGTGGCTTGAGCGCGGTCTCAGCCGCAATACACTGTCAGCCTACCAGACAGATCTGCGCAAACTCTCCGCCTGGTTGAGTGCAAGCGGGCAGGGGGAGTTGGTCAACGTACGCCGTGACCAGTTGCAGTCATACCTCGCCGAACTCGCCGGCAGCAGCCACAGCAGTCGCAGTGTGGCACGTTTTCTCTCTGCGGCACGCCAGTTTTACCAGTGGCTCAGCAGAGAGGGACGCATACAGACTGATCCCACCGCGCAAATCGAGGCGCCAAGGCTGGGACGGCCATTGCCCAAGTCGCTCACCGAGGGAGAGGTTGAGGCGCTGCTCGAGGCGCCTGATCTTTCCACGCCGGAAGGGTTTCGGGATCGCACCATGCTGGAACTGCTCTATGCGACAGGCTTGCGTGTTTCCGAACTGGTGGGGCTGGGGATGGAGTCAGTCAGTCTCAACCAGGGGCTTGTGCGCGTGATCGGCAAGGGTGACAAGGAGCGCCTGGTACCTCTCGGCGAGGTGGCTGTTGACTGGATTCAGCGCTTTGTTGCGGAGCATCGCGGCGAACTGCTGAAAAAACAGGTCAGCAACGCCCTGTTTCCGACACGGCGCGGAGGGGGCATGACACGCCAGGCCTTCTGGTACCGTATTCGCAAGCATGCACAAACAGCTGAGATCAAGAGCCACCTTTCGCCCCATACACTGCGTCACGCGTTTGCAACCCACCTGGTCAACCATGGCGCCGATCTGCGCGTAGTGCAGATGCTGCTCGGTCACAGTGACCTTTCCACCACCCAGATATACACCCATGTCGCCAGGGAACGCCTGGAAAACCTCTACCGACAGCACCATCCTCGCGCCTGACGGGTGAGCAAACAGATAAATCACGGGGAAGATGTTTGTGCCGGTTTCGCGTATGATGCGCGATGTTATTTAAGTAGCCTGGTAGCGAATTTTCTTGTCAGTTTTCTGTCAAAAGCAGGGTCTCTACCAGATGGAAATCAAAACAGGAATGGAAATGAAATTGAAACTGATTCTCTCGAGCCTCCTTACCGCACTGTTGCTGGGTCAGGTTGCAATGGTGTCTGCCGCACCAGCATCTGATGCTGAACTGCAAAAGCAGGTAGAAAAAATACTGGAGAAATTTGACGCAAAGGGTGCAGAGTTCAAAATAAAAGACTCTTCCGCCAGTGGTTTGCGCGAAGTGGTGCTTGGCAACGAAGTCTTCTTTCTGACCGAAGATGGAAAATATATCGTGCTTGGAAACGTGCTCTCAATCGATGAGGGTATGCGGAATCTTGCTGAGCAAACGCTCGGAAAGATTCGCAAGCCGGTACTGGATACCCTTAGCGATGAAGAGATGATCATCTACGGGAAAGAAAAGGCCAAGCACACCCTGACAGTCTTTACCGATGTGAATTGCTCTTTCTGCCAGCTTTTTCACAAGAAGATGGGCGAAATGACTGCCGCCGATATTCGCGTTAAATATGTTTTCCTGCCGGTTATCACGCCGAATTCTTATGAAAATGCGAAGTCTGTCTGGTGTGCAACAGACCGAAACAAGGCACTGACCGAAGCCAAGGCAGGTAAAAAGCTTGCATCGGCGACTTGTGATACACCGATCGACAAGCACATGGAAATCGGACGTGAGTTGGGCATCAGTTCAACCCCGATGATTTTCCTTGCCGATGGTTCCAAGTCGAGCCTCAACTGGACAAAAATGACAGGCAGCCAGATCTCTGCTGCGTTTGACGAAATCAACGAGTAAGGGAACAGCAGACGCGTCCAGATCATCGTCATGCCGGCCTTGAGCCGGCATCCGGGAGTGCGTGCGCTGTTCCTGATGGACCCCGGGTCAAGCCCGGGGTGACGGACTTAAAGGCCCCGAGTGACGAATTGAGAGCTTACTGATCCCGCTGCAGTGCTTTCAGCGTATACAGCAGGCTGAGCGCCACACGTGGTGTCAGCTCATCAGGATCAATCTCCTCAAGCTCTTTCTCAATCCTGCTGTCAGGCTCCGGATCCGGGCTGAATAGCGGCAACTGGCTACTGGACAAGTCTGACCTTGCGGCGTCTCCCTGTTCGAGGCTCACGAGCTTGGTACGCGCACGATGAATCACGGCTCTTGGCACACCGGCCAGTTGAGCAACCTGTAAGCCGTAGCTCTGGTTTGCAGGCCCTTCCATGACTGCATGCAGAAACACGATTGATTCCCCCTGCTCAACAGCATCGAGGTGTACGTTGACTATGCTGTCGAACTCCTCGGGCAGGGAGGTCAGTTCAAAATAGTGGGTAGCGAACAGGGTCAGCGAGCGCAGCCCTGTTGCCAGCTCAACCGCACACGACCAGGCCAACGAGAGGCCGTCGAAAGTGCTGGTACCACGCCCGATCTCATCCATCAATACAAGCGAGTATTCGGTCGCGTTGTGCAGGATGTTGGCGGTCTCTTCCATTTCAACCATGAAGGTCGAGCGCCCGCCGGCGAGATCATCTGATGCACCAATGCGGGTGAATATCCTGTCGATTGCACCGATACTGGCCGCTTCAGCGGGTACGAAACATCCTGCGTAGGCCATCAGCACGATCAGCGCATTCTGGCGCATGTAGGTTGATTTACCACCCATGTTGGGGCCGGTAATGATCAGCATGGTGCGTGAGTCACCGAGTTCGACACCGTTCGGTATGAAAGGCGTGTCATTGACTGACTCCACTACCGGGTGGCGGCCTGCCTTGATTGAGATTCCCCTCTCCTGCGTCAGCTGAGGGCGTGTCAGACCGAGCGTCATGGCGCGTTCGGCGAGATTGGCCAATACGTCGAGCGTGGCGACAGCTTCTGCTGCTTCCTGCAGGTTGCTGATTTGTGGTGCCAGCAGATCAAACAGCTCATCGTAGAGCGCCTTTTCGCGCGCCAGTGAACGTTCGCGTGCGCTGAGTACCTTGTCCTCGAATTTTTTCAGTTCGGGGGTTATGAAACGCTCAACATTTTTCAGCGTCTGGCGGCGTACATATTCGTCTGGCGCCGACTCCGCCTGTGCCTTGCTGATCTCGATGTAGTAGCCATGAACCCGGTTATAGGCGACCTTGAGCGTGGCGATTCCGGTGCGCTCCTTTTCGCGCATTTCCAGGTCGAGCAGAAACTGGTCGGCATTCTGGGAGAGGTCACGCAGTTCATCCAGCTCTGCATCGTAACCGGCTGCAATGACACCACCGTCGCGCAGCACTACGGGTGGATTGTCGATAATCGCTCTCTGCAGCAGGGCAGTTGTCTCTGGGCGAGGCTGAGCCATGCATGCCAGCTCTGCAAGCAGGCCCTCGCTGAATGGCTGCAGCAGTTGCTGCAGTTCCGGCAGCAGATGCAGTGCATCACGCAGGGTGGCAAAATCACGCGGGCGCGCACTTCTCAGCGCAACACGTGCGAGGATACGTTCAATATCGCCACAGGCACGAAGCAGTTCGCTGATTTCGGAGTCACAGCCGGAACGCGTCAGCGCCTCGATTGCATCATGACGGTTGCTGACGATGAGGCGATCGCGTAACGGACGGTTGAGCCAGCGGCGCAGCAGGCGGCTGCCCATCGGCGTGGTAGTGTGGTCGAGAATGCCGGCAAGTGTATTTTTCCTGTCACCGGATACCGTCTGTTCGATTTCGAGATTACGACGTGTCGCCGCATCGATAATGATGGCGTCATCATGACGCTCTATCGTCATGCCGCGCAGGTGTGGCAGCGTGCCTTTCTGGGTCTCCTCGACATACTGCAGCAGGCAGCCTGCTGCAGATACTGCAAGCGGTACATCGTCACATCCGAAGCCGCTCAAATCGCGCGTGCCAAAATGACGCGTCAGCTGTGCAGTGGCGCTGTCGAATTCAAAGTGCCACTCCGGCCTGCGGGTGATTCCTGTCTCCTGCAGCAGGGAATCGTTCGCATTCACGCTTTCCGCAACGAGGAGTTCCTGCGGCTGCAGGCGTTCAAGTTCTGCACTGAGGTCTGTCCTGTTGTCGAGCTGCTGCAGAAAGAAACGCCCACTGCTGATGTCCAGCACTGCGAGTCCATAATCATCATTGTGACAGAGGGCTGCAATCAGGTTATCGCGGCGCTCTTCCAGCAGCGCCTCATCGGTCACTGTTCCAGGTGTGACGACGCGTACCACTTTGCGTTCGACCGGCCCCTTGCTGGTGGCCGGGTCACCGATTTGTTCGGCGATTGCGACAGATTCACCGGCACGCACCAGGCGTGCAAGGTAGTTCTCTGCAGCGTGATAGGGCACGCCGCACATCGGAATCACCCCTCCGGCAGATTTACCGCGCTTTGTCAGCGTAATATCGAGCAGGCGAGCCGCTTTCTCCGCATCGCCATAGAAAAGCTCGTAGAAATCACCCA
>NZ_MPRK01000046.1 GCF_002021095.1 Solemya elarraichensis gill symbiont
TTACATGATCGCACAGGCGAACGCCGTGCTGAGTGACAAGGGCGCGCTGACGGAAGAGCTCGTCTCATGCCGTTTCCAGAACGAATTTACACTCTCGACTCCAGACAAGATCGAGTACATGGATGTGTCGCCGAAACAGATCGTATCTATTGCTGCGGCGCTGATTCCATTCCTCGAGCACGATGACGCAAACCGCGCATTGATGGGTTCAAACATGCAACGCCAGGCGGTACCAACCCTGAAGGCAGACAAGCCCCTGGTCGGTACAGGTATCGAGCGCGTTGTTGCTATCGACTCGGGTGTTGGTGTAATTGCCCGTCACGGCGGTCATGTCGAATCAGTCGATGCCATGCGTATCGTTATACGCGTCAATGACGACGAAGCGATTGCCGGTGAGTCAGGCGTAGATATCTACAGCCTGACCAAGTACATGCGTTCAAACCAGAACACCTGTATCAACCAGCGTCCGCTGGTACGTACCGGTGACCAGATTTCACGCGGTGACGTACTTGCTGACGGCCCGTCAACAGACAAGGGCGAGCTGGCTCTTGGTCAGAACCTGCGTGTCGCCTTCATGCCGTGGAACGGCTACAACTTCGAGGACTCCATCCTAATTTCGGAGCGTGTCGTCGAGGAGGATCGTTTCACCACGATTCATATTGAAGAGCTGACCTGCATGGCGCGTGACACCAAGCTGGGTTCAGAAGAGATTACAGCAGATATTCCGAATGTCGGTGAGTCTGCACTGGGTCGTCTTGACGAGTCCGGTATTGTATTCATCGGTGCCGAGGTCAAGGATGGTGACATCCTGGTCGGTAAGGTCACGCCGAAGGGCGAAACCCAGCTGACTCCGGAAGAGAAACTGCTGCGTGCAATCTTCGGTGAGAAGGCATCTGATGTTAAGGATACTTCGCTGCGTGTGCCATCAAGCATCAGCGGTACCGTTATCGATGTACAGGTCTTTACCCGTGACGGTGTCGAGAAGGATGCACGTGCACTGGAGATCGAAGAAGCCGAACTCGAGCGTGTTCGCCAGAACCTTAACGACCAGTTGCGTCTCATGGAGCTCGATACCTTCGCGCGTGTTGAGAAGATGCTGATCGGAAAGGTTGCCGATGGCGGCCCCAACAAGATCAAGAAGGGCACCAAGGTTACCAAGGCGTATCTCGCCGAGCTTGAGCAGGATCAGTGGCTTGAGATCAGGTTGCACAACGAAGATGCCGCCAAGCAACTCGAGATGGTTGCAGAGCAGGTGAAGAACCAGCGTGAAGACTATCGCGATAAGTTCGAAGAGAAGCGCCTCAAGCTGACTACCGGTGATGACCTCGCTCCAGGCGTACAGAAGATGGTTAAGGTCTATGTTGCCGTTAAGCGTCGTATCCAGCCTGGTGACAAGATGGCGGGACGCCACGGTAACAAGGGTGTTATCTCAAAGGTTGTTCCGGTCGAGGATATGCCTTTCGACGAAAATGGTACTCCTGTCGACATCGTGCTCAACCCGCTGGGTGTACCGTCTCGAATGAATATCGGACAGGTACTTGAGACCCATCTCGGCTTTGCCGCCAAGGGCCTTGGTGACAGAATCGGCGAGATGCTTGATGCGCAGAAGAACGCCAAGGAAGTACGTGGATTCCTCGACAAGGTATACAACACCAGCGGCAAGAGTGAGGACCTCGACAGCTTCAGTGATGACGAGATTTTCGAGATGGCCGGCAACCTGCGTGGTGGTGTACCAATGGCGACACCTGTATTCGACGGCGCGCACGAGGATGAGATCCGCGGCATGCTGAAACTGGCAGGCCTACCGGAGAGTGGTCAGATGACTCTCACCGACGGTCGCACAGGTGAAGAATTTGAACGTCCGGTCACTGTTGGCTACATGTACATGCTGAAACTCAACCACCTGGTTGATGACAAGATGCATGCACGTTCAACCGGTCCGTACAGCCTGGTTACCCAGCAGCCACTTGGTGGTAAAGCACAGTTTGGTGGCCAGCGCTTCGGTGAGATGGAGGTCTGGGCACTCGAGGCCTACGGCGCATCCTACACGCTGCAAGAGATGCTGACGGTCAAGTCGGACGACGTCAACGGACGTACACGTATCTATAAGAACATTGTCGATGGAGATCATCGCATGGAGCCCGGTATGCCGGAATCCTTCAATGTCCTTGTTAAAGAGATCCGTTCACTCGGTATCAATATCGAGTTGGAACAAGAGTAATCACGCCGGGAGATCAATTGTGAAAGATTTGCTGAATGTCCTTAAACAGGACCAGGTAGAAGAGTTTGATGCAATCCGCATTGGCCTGGCGTCTCCGGAGATGATCCGTTCGTGGTCATACGGAGAGGTCAAAAAACCTGAAACAATCAACTACCGTACCTTCAAGCCGGAGCGCGACGGTCTTTTCTGTGCCAAGATTTTTGGCCCGGTCAATGACTACGAGTGCCTGTGCGGAAAGTACAAGCGTCTCAAGCACCGTGGTGTAGTGTGTGAGAAGTGTGGCGTTGAAGTCACGCTCTCAAAAGTACGCCGTGAGCGTATGGGACATATTGAACTGGCTGCGCCCTGTGCTCACATCTGGTTCCTGAAGTCGCTGCCATCACGTATCGGCCTGCTGCTGGATATGACGCTGAAGGATATCGAGCGTGTACTCTACTTTGAGTCATACGTGGTTATCGAGCCTGGCATGACCATGCTCGAACGCAACCAGATGCTCTCTGACGAGCAGTACATCGAGGCTGTCGAAGAGTACGCCGACGAATTCGATGCTCGTATGGGCGCCGAGGCCGTTTTCGAACTGCTGCGTACGATCGATATCTCGAAAGAGATCGATCGCATGCGCGAAGAGATGGGTGCGACAAAGTCCGAGACCAAGATCAAGAAACTCAGTAAGCGTCTCAAGCTGCTTGAGTCCCTGCAGAGTTCAGGTAACCGCCCCGAGTGGATGATCCTGAAAGTGCTGCCTGTACTGCCACCGGAACTGCGTCCGCTGGTACCGCTTGATGGCGGCCGCTTCGCAACTTCTGATCTCAACGACCTCTATCGTCGTGTTATCAACCGTAACAACCGTCTCAAGCGACTGCTTGAACTGATGGCTCCGGATATCATTGTACGTAATGAAAAGCGTATGCTGCAGGAATCTGTAGACGCGCTGCTCGACAATGGTCGTCGTGGTCGTGCCATTACAGGTTCAAACAAGCGTCCGCTGAAATCACTTGCAGACATGATCAAGGGCAAGCAGGGTCGCTTCCGTCAGAACCTGCTCGGTAAGCGTGTCGACTACTCTGGCCGTTCGGTTATCGTGACCGGCCCGACACTGCGCCTGCACCAGTGTGGTATTCCGAAGAAGATGGCACTTGAACTGTTCAAGCCATTTATCTTCAGCAAGCTGCAGTGGCGCGGACTCGCAAACACCATCAAGGCTGCCAAGAAGATGGTTGAGCGCGGTGATCCGGAAGTGTGGGATATCCTCGAAGAGGTTATCCGCGAGCATCCGGTCATGCTTAACCGCGCACCAACACTTCACCGTCTTGGTATCCAGGCATTTGAACCGGTTCTGATCGAGGGCAAGGCGATTCAGCTGCATCCACTCGTCTGTACCGCGTTCAACGCCGACTTCGACGGCGACCAGATGGCGGTACATGTACCCCTGTCGCTGGAAGCACAGCTCGAAGCCCGCTCGCTGATGATGTCGACCAACAACATCCTCTCGCCTGCGAATGGTGAGCCGATCATCGTACCGTCACAGGACGTTGTTCTTGGTCTCTATTACATGACCCGCGAAAGAGTCAATGCCAAGGGCGAGGGCATGATCTTCTCCGACATTCACGAGGTGCGCCGTGCCTATGATTCAGGTGCGGCTGACCTGCAAGCGAAGGTTAAGGTACGCATCACCCAGACCATCAATGATGACGACGGTGGCAGTGAAACCACCACGACCATTATCGATACCACTGTCGGTCGTGCGCTGCTTGCAGAAATCCTGCCTGAAGGGCTCTCATTCGAACTGATGAACAAGGAGCTTGGCAAGCGCGCCATCTCCGGTCTGGTTAACGCCTGCTATCGTCGCGTCGGACTGAAAGAGACAGTTATTTTCGCTGACCAGCTGATGTACACGGGTTACCGTTATGCAACCCGCGCGGCTGTTTCCATCTGTTCAAACGACATGGTGGTTCCACCGGAGAAAGAGAGTATTCTTGCGTCTGCAGAAGCAGAGGTTAAGGAGATTCAGAACCAGTACGCTTCCGGTCTCGTTACCCAGGGTGAGCGCTACAACAAGGTTATCGATATCTGGTCGCATACCAACGACCAGGTCGCCAAGGCGATGATGACCAAGCTCGGTAAGGAGACTGTCAAGGATGCAGAGGGTCACGATGTTCAACAGAACTCGTTCAACTCGATCTTCATGATGGCCGATTCCGGTGCTCGTGGTTCGGCAGCGCAGATTCGTCAGCTTGCCGGTATGCGTGGCCTGATGGCCAAGCCGGATGGCTCGATCATCGAAACACCAATCACGGCAAACTTCCGTGAAGGTCTCGATATCCTGCAGTACTTTATTTCAACTCACGGTGCTCGTAAGGGTCTTGCGGATACCGCTCTGAAAACAGCAAACTCGGGTTACCTGACACGCCGTCTCGTCGACGTAGCGCAGGACATGGTTATCCTCGAGGATGACTGTGGAACAGAAAACGGCATCCTGATGATTCCGATCATCGAGGGTGGTGACGTTGTCGAGCCTCTGCGCGAGCGTATTCTCGGTCGTGTCGTGTCACAGCACATCTATCACCCGACAACTGAAGAGCTGTTGTGTGAAGCTGGCACGCTGCTTGATGAGCGCTGGGTCGATACGCTCGATCATAACGGTGTGGACCAGGTGTGGGTACGGTCTGCTATCACTTGTGATGCACGCGTCGGTGTCTGTGCCCAGTGCTATGGTCGTGACCTCGCTCGTGGACACCAGGTGAATACCGGTGAGGCTGTCGGTGTTATCGCTGCTCAGAGTATCGGTGAGCCGGGAACCCAGCTGACCATGCGTACCTTCCACATCGGTGGTGCCGCATCACGAGCTGCTGCTGCAAACAGCATCGATGCCAAGAATGGCGGTAAGGTTCGTTACAGCGATCTCGAGTATGTTGAGCAGGAGTCAGGTAACCAGGTTGTTACCTCGCGTTCCGGTGAAGTCCACGTGCTTGACGAACTTGGCCGTGAGCGTGAGCGCTACAAGCTGCCATACGGTGCAACCCTGCTGGTCAAGGATGGATCGGAAATTGAAGGCGGTACGCTGATTGCAACATGGGATCCGCATACGCATCCGGTTATTACCGAGGTTGCAGGTATCCTGCAGTTCGTCGATTTTGTAGAGGGCGTTACTGTCGCAAGTCGTACTGACGATATCACCGGCCTGAAGTCGCTTGAAGTTATCGATCCAAAGGCACGTCCATCTGCAGGTAAGGATCTGCGTCCGATGGTGAAGCTGATTGATGAGAAGGGCACAGACGTCAATATTGCACATACCAATATTCCGGCTTCCTACTTCCTGCCATCAGGTTCGGTTGTCAACGTTAAGGATGGCGCCGCGGTTAAGATTGGTGACACCCTTGCGCGTATCCCGCAGGAGTCATCGAAGACTCGTGATATCACGGGTGGTCTGCCACGAGTTGCCGACCTCTTCGAGGCACGTAAACCGAAAGAGCCTGCGATTCTTGCAGAGTCATCGGGAACCATCGGTTTTGGTAAGGAAACCAAGGGTAAACAGCGTCTGGTCATCACTGATCAGAACGGTGAAACAACCGAGACCCTGATTCCAAAATGGCGTCGTATCGATGTGTTCGAGGGTGAGCATGTTGAGCGTGGTGAGATTATTGCTGATGGCGAACTCGTACCGCACGACATTCTGCGCCTGCGTGGAGTTACACATCTTGCTGAATACCTGGTCAAGGAGATTCAGGACGTTTACCGCTTGCAGGGTGTAAGAATCAACGACAAGCACATCGAGGTCATTATTCGCCAGATGCTGCGTAAGGTTGAGATTACCGACTCTGGTGATTCGCGCTTTATCAAGGGCGAACAGGCAGAGCGTTCACGCGTACTCGAAGCCAACGAGAAGCTGGTTGCGGAAGGTAAGCAGCCTGCGCTCTATGATCCGGTACTGCTTGGTATTACCAAGGCATCACTGGCGACCGAGTCGTTCATCTCTGCGGCATCTTTCCAGGAGACCACACGAGTACTCACGGAAGCAGCCGTTCGCGGTGCATCCGATGATCTTGTCGGCCTCAAGGAAAATGTTATCGTTGGTCGTCTGGTTCCTGCGGGAACAGGCCTCTCCTATCACAGGACCCGCAAAGATAACCGCGTGGTAGAAGAGACTGAAGTCGATACAACGCTTGCGGCGCAGGAAGTCGAGGCAGCAATCAAGGAGGCGCTCAGCGTTTCCGAAGAGTCTGATGAAAAAGGCACAGGAGAATAACCAATGGCACGTGTAACAGTAGAAGACTGCCTTGAGCATGTCGATAACCGTTTCGACCTGGTTCTGCTTGCAACCAGGCGAGCTCGCCAGTTGTCAGAGGGTGTTGAGCCGCTGCTACCGGAAGAGAACGACAAGCCGACTGTCATCGCCCTGCGTGAGATCGCAGAGGGATTGGTTTCCAACGAGTCACTTGATGCTGCTCTTGCAGTTGAAGATGTTCCCGAGGAAATTAGCGAGGAAGACCTGATTTTTGCACTTGGCGAGGAACTTGCCGGAATGTAACGGATCGGGTGCTTTTGAAGCAATCCTGATAAACCGCCGCTCATTTGAGTGGCGGTTTTTTTTGGCTTCTTTCTGCAGGTTTGGGTGCTGGAGCGGGAGGCTGATCCCGGTGCGATTGTATTTCATTCCACAACCTACTGTTGTAAAGTTGCTATCTGGTGTTATTCTTTAATGATGATCACAGAGATTCTATAGCGGCCGCTTAAATTGAGTGAGCCCAAGCCTTCGATCGGGAATACCCAGCTCGATATGCCTCTCCACAAGGAGAAAGGGCAGCCTGACCTGCGTTTTCTGATCAGCGATCTGACTTCCTATCTTGAGACATACCTCCCGCAAACACAGGTGAGTGAAGTCTACCGTGCCTACCTTTTCGGCGCGGATGCACACATCAACCAGAAACGCCTTTCCGGTGAGCCTTATATCTATCACCCGATTGCAGTCGCACATATTCTTGCGACCATGCGCATGGATCACAAGTGCATTATCGCTGCCATGTTGCATGATGTTATCGAGGACACGCCGACTGCAAAGTCACAGCTCACCGAGCAGTTCGACGAAGAGGTGGCAGAACTGGTCGACGGTGTGACCAAGCTGACATCACTCGATTTCAGCTCACGCGAAGAGGCTCAGGCAGCGAGTTTTCAGAAGATGATTCTCGCGATGACCAAGGATATTCGGGTCATCCTGATCAAGCTGGCCGACCGACTGCATAATATGCGCACGCTCGGAGTGATGCGTCCCGAGAAGGCGCGGCGCATCGCCAGCGAAACGCTCGAAATCTATGCGCCGATCGCACAGCGCCTCGGTATCAGCCGCTTACGTCATGAACTTGAGGATTTAGCCTTCCAGGCGCACTGGCCGATGCGTTATCGCATACTGAGGGAGGCGGTGGTCAAGCACCATGGCTTTCACAAGGAGCTGACCAGCGGTACGCTCGCCGCGATACGCGGTCAGCTGATGCGTGAAAAGATCCATGCTGATGTGGTCTATCGAGAGAAACATCTTTTCAGTGTTTACAGGAAGATGCGTGATCGCAAGGTCCCTTTCTCAGAGATTGCCGACGTGGTCGGCTTCCGCATTATTGTTGATGACGTGGATGCCTGTTACAGGGTGCTTGGCAGCGTACACCATGTCTATGCGCCCAGACCCGGACGCTTCAAGGACTATATTGCAATACCCAAGGCGAGTGGTTACCAGGCCTTGCACACTGTACTGGTTGGTCCGCATGGTGGTCCGATCGAGGTGCAGATTCGCACCAAGGCGATGGACCAGGTTGCAGAGAGCGGGGTTGCCGCACACTGGAATTACAAGAGTGGCGAGGCGGGCAGCAGTACTGCACGCAACAGTATTGACTGGCTGAAGAACCTGCTTGATGTGCAGAAGGAGTCGGCCAATCCGATGGAGTTCCTCGAGAACGTCAAGCTCGACCTGTTTCCGGGCGAAGTCTACGTATTCACTCCAAAGGGCAAGATTATCGTGCTGCCGAAGGGCTCGACAATAATCGATTTTGCTTACGCGGTGCATTCACAAGTCGGAAATCACTGTGTTGCTGCACGTATCGATCAGCGCATGGTGCCGTTAAAGACCCGCCTGCATAACGGCGAGACCATCGAAATCCATACCGCGGAAAAGAGTCGTCCCAACCCGCGCTGGCTTGATTTTGCAGTGACCTCCAAGGCACGTGCATCGATTCGCAGCTACCTGAAAAACCTGCAGAGGCAGGATGCCGTACAACTTGGTGCGCAACTGCTTGCATCTGAGCTGCAGCTCTATGGGGGATCTCTCGAAAAGTACGGGCAACAGGTAATAGAGGAGTTACGCGAAGAGCTTGGCTATAGCGAGTTTGATGATCTTCTGGCTGACGTGGGGCTGGGTAACCGCCCGGCGCGCCTGGTGGCAAAACGCCTCGCTGATGGCGGTACAGAGGGTGACGCGGGATCAGGCGGTGAGGCGCAGCCGTTGGCAGCTCAGCGCGTCAATATACGTGGCACCGAGGGTATGGTGGTCAGTTATGCACGTTGTTGCCATCCGATTCCGGGTGACCCGATCATCGGTACCTTTCACCCCGGGCGTGGCATCGTCGTTCATCATGCGACCTGCCCGAATATTTCGGACATGCGCAAGTACCCGGAAAACTGGGTTGATGTCGCATGGGAATCCAGTATCAAGGGTAGTTTTCCGGTCGTGCTGCGCGTTGAGGCGAGCAATCAGCCCGGTGTATTGGCGACCGTCGCATCGGCGATTGCCGATGCCGGATCAAATATCGAATCAATTCGTACGGATGACTATGACGGGCGTATTTCGGTACTGCTCGTTACACTCAGTGTTCACGACAGGCGCCACCTGTCACGCCTGATGAAAAGCCTGCGGCATGTTCCTGTCGTCAACAGGTTGACGCGTATTATTGGCTAGCCCGGATATCGCACAAAGATAGTCCTTCCTGAGCGGGATTACTTTGCCGGTTGAGACGGTTCAGTCCCGAAGGTTTCGAGTAACTGCTCCAACGCCTTCTCTTTCAGCTCTTCCGTAGCAGGCATTGGCTCAGCAGCCTGGGCCTCGGTAGCGGCTTCCTGCGCGACTGAACCATGGGCCAACTCGGTTGGCGCAGCCACTTGTTCAACTACAGGCTGAGTAACTGGAACCGCTGGCTTGGCCTCGACCACAGGTTCTGCAGCTGGAGTAGTCGGCCTGAACACAGGTTGTGTAACTGGAACAGCTGATTCGACCGGGGGCTGTGCAACTGGAGCAGTTGCTTCTGCCGGTGCCTGCTGCGGGATTACTTCACTTGCCGGAGCAGATTCTGCAGGCATTTGCGGCATTTCAGTTTGCTGCTGCATTACTTCCGTGACAGGCGCTGCCATTTCCGCGCTTGCAGGAGCTTCTGTCATTGTCATTGGCTCCGGCATGGCTTCTATAGCCGCTTCAGTTGCCTGTTGGCTTTCCTGCTCGATGGTATCTGGCGCAGCAACAGCAGTTGCGTCGTTTGCCTGGTAGATGGTCTGTGGAGCAGGAGCGGCTGGCTCACTCTCTTGAAGTTGCACCTGTGGAAAAGCTTCACG
>NZ_MPRK01000047.1 GCF_002021095.1 Solemya elarraichensis gill symbiont
AGAAGGGCGAGGGCAAGGATGGCCGAGATAGCCCTTCACTTTCCTGGATGGCACAAAAAAGCCCGACATTCGTCGGGCTTCCCTGAAAATATGGTGGGCCGTGGGCGACTCGAACGCCCGACCAATTGATTAAAAGTCAACTGCTCTACCAACTGAGCTAACGGCCCATATGTGCACAATCCGGGTAAATCCCGGAAGCGCACGATTATACAGAAAGAGTCGGATTTGGCAAGAGTCCGGATGACCAATTTTGCCCTGTTACACCTTCTCGAGCTTGCGCATGCTGTTAGGCAGCAGGCGCATATCCACCAGTGAGGCAACCAGCGCCTTGCTGAAGCTTGCTTCTTCCTCGTAAACCAGCTTGTAGTACTGGATTTTCATTGTCAGGGCACTGCCGAAAACGATGCCACCAAAGGCAACAAAGGAACCAACCGCGAGCGTCGAGGCGCCCGTTATAGCCTGTCCGATAGTGCAGCCCATCGCCAGTACACCACCTAGGCCCATGAGGATGGCACCGATTAAGTGCGCAAAGAAATCGCCGAATGACGCGAACCACTCGATGCGGAAGCTCTTTGATATCAGGGACCACACCAGGGAACCGAGAATCACACCTGCCAGCGCCATGATACCGAATGTCAAAAAGGCACCGTCAAAACCCGATTTGGCATACCCGAAGGTTTGCCCCATTGGGTTAATGAATGTAAATGACTGGGCGTTGAGCGGGCGACTATCGTCCGGCTTGCCCTCTGCATCCTCGGCGATGAAATCCCAGTTTTGTACGTACTCGGCCATTCTCATCGGTTCATCGTCAACATTAACCATGACATTGCTTGAAACGTACCAGGCAGCAAGAACGGCGAGGCCGACAACCAGGCTGCCGAGAATGTTGTCGAAACTGTCGAGGAATCCACCCGAAATAGAGGCTGCGACGATCAGTATGGCAGCGATCGACAGGCCAATCGCGAGACGCGCAAACAGCGCGCCCTCATCGCCTGCAATCAGGGTACCAAGATCCTGATTGGAGGGCAGATCGATTGCGAGCGGACGGAGCCAGTCATAAAAGAGCACGGTGAATAGTGTGCTGTCGCTGCCGGGGAAAGGATTGATCATGTAATAGGAGATAACCGCAATAATAGCGACCACCATGATCGACTTGATGTTGCCGCCGCCGACGCGAATCAGCGCCTTGTTACCGCAGCCGCTGGCGAGTGTCATGCCGATACCGAAAATGATACCCCCAACCAGGTTTTCAGCCCAGATCAACTGGCCGTTACGGTAGGGAGGAAAAGCGCCGTCGGCATCAACCATTCCGAACATCTCGAGGATGACAACCCCGATCATTGCTATCGCAATCGCGAAAAACCAGGCGCCAAGGCGGCCCTTGTCACCCATGTTGACCCAATCAGAGATGGCTCCCATGGTGCAGAAATTGGTTTTATTGACCACCGCACCCATGATGAAGGCGATGGCGAAAACAAGCAGCAGAAAGAGGTTTTGAGCCTCGGCAAAGCTTTCCATTAACATTTTTTAATCCTCAGCAGATTTCTGTTTTATTGTCTGTCAGTGGTGTATCCACTGTTTTTATAGTGTTTAATTTAACCATAACCGGCGGGGTCATTGATAGTTTGTCGAATCCTCTGCCCCCGCCCGTTCGAAGCCTGCCTTTCTGAGCCTGCATGAGTCACACACGCCACAGGCGCGGCCCTCTTCATCGGCTTGGTAGCAGGAGACTGTTTTACTGTAGTCGACGCCCAGTTCGATCCCGCGATGAATGATGTCGGACTTGCTCATTTCTATCAGCGGTGCCTGTACAGTGAAATGATCGCCCTCCACTCCTGCCTTTGTCGCCAGGTTTGCAAGCTGTTCAAAAGCCTCGATAAATTCTGGACGGCAGTCGGGGTAGCCGGAGTAATCGACGGCATTCACACCAATAAATATATCACGCGCACCGAGCACTTCAGCCCAGCCTAGCGCTATTGAGAGAAACACGGTATTCCTTGCAGGCACATAGGTGACTGGTATGCCTTCTGCCAGTGTTTCCGGCACGTCAATTGCCTCATCCGTCAGTGCAGATCCGCCAATTGCATCCAGTGCCATTGGCAACACCAGGTGTTGCCTGACGTTAAACTCTTCTGCAATTTTTCTTGCTGCATTGAGCTCAGCGCTGTGGCGCTGACCATAATCGAAGCTGAGTGCATAGCAGTCGTAACCTGCATGCCTGGCAATTGCCAGTACGGTTGCCGAGTCGAGCCCGCCGGAGAGGAGGACAACCGCTTTCTTGCCATGCTCAGACACCAGGTTTGTTTCCCCACAGAATCTTGTGCAACTGCAATTGGAAACGTACAGGAAGGCGCTCCTCAACGATCCAGTCGGCCAGCTGCGTGGCATCCATTTCATCCATGCTGGGCGAGAAGAGCACTTCACAACTCTCTGTCAGCTGGTATTTTTCCAAGATGCGTTTTGACCAGTCGAAATCGGTTCTGTCACAGATGACGAACTTGACCTGGTCATTGGAAGTCAGGAGGGCAAGATTTTTCCAGAGGTTTTTCGAGGCCTCACCGGAGCCAGGGGTTTTGATATCAACAACCCGGGAAACGCGCGTATCGACGGGTTCAATATCGAGTGCGCCGCTGGTTTCGAGTGAGACTGTCAGACCGGCATCACACAACTTATTAAGGAGCTCGATCGCGCCTTCCTGTGCAAGCGGTTCACCGCCAGTCACAGTCACGCATGGAACGCCATTCCCCTGCACCTGTTCAACAATGGCATCGATATCCAGCAGGTCTCCGCCACTGTAGGCATATGTCGTATCACAGTAGTAGCAACGTAGCGGGCAGCCGGTCAGGCGCACGAAAACTGTCGCATACCCGACACTGCAGCTCTCACCCTGCAACGAGCAGAAAATTTCGGTAATCCGCAGTTGCGTCATAAAAGCAGCTCAGCCGATCGTTTAGTCTGGTGCGCTGTTAGCGCCGACCAAGACGGCGTTCAACATCCAGGTACATCTCACGCTGCTGCTGCTTGAGTTGCTCAAGCTCATGCCTGAGCTCATCGATCTCGCCGCGCAGCTGGTTATTGGAAATCTGCAGCTGCTCAACTCGCAATGTCAGGTCGGTAACCACGCCTATGCGGCGCTCAAGCGCCTCGACACGATCAGAGGTACCGGCAACAGCGAACTGTGACAGCAGCAGAAATCCGCATACAAGAATTGCCCTGATCATTAGTAGAGCAGTTCCGCACGACGGTTTTTCGCCCATGCCGATTCGTTATGTGCATAGTCAACCGGACGCTCTTCACCGTAGCTGATGGTAGAAATCTGCGACGAGGAGAGGCCTTCTGCAATCAGGTAATTGCGTACAGCATTAGAACGTCTCTCACCAAGGCCGATGTTATATTCACGCGTACCGCGTTCATCACAATGGCCCTCGATCCTGATGCTGGCACCAGTCTCGTTGAGCTTTTTCGCATGTGCACTGAGTACACGACGGTACTTCGGCTTGATGACATACTCATCGAAATCAAAGTGGATGGTCTTGATGTCCAGCGCACGAACACCGTCGATCATGAAGTCGTCTTCACCTACCCCACCCTTGCTTGAACAACCCGCAAGACCAAGTAGCGCGCCAGCGCCCATGAAGCCCAGTAATTCTCTTCTTTTCATGGTTATCACCTTTTTATCAGGAATGGCGACCAGGCCGGGTTCCGGACATCACCGGACTGCGCGGCCAGACGCGTTTCAACATCGTAATCGGTAGCAGCAACATGCAAGGTACCTCGCATGCCGCTGGCATAAATGACCATCTTGCCATTCGGCGCGATGCTGGAAGACTCGTCCAGAGGGCCGTCACTTAGCATCTGCATACCGCCTGTTTCTAAATCAAGTATAGCTACCTGGTAGCCTGCTGAAGTCCTGGTTACCAGTGTAATACTCTTGCCGTCAGGGGCAAAGGAAGCATTCGAGTTGTATTTACCCTCAAAGGTCAGTCTTGTGGGAGGCCCACCTGCAGCAGAAACCCGGTAAATTTGCGGTGTTCCGCCACGATCTGACGTGAAAATCAGTGATTTACCGTCAGGTGACCATGAGGATTCAGTATCGATGCCTGGTGATTTGGTAATACGCTGCAATCCACCGCCACCGGCATAAATAACATAGATATCAGGATCGCCATCCTTCGACAGGGTCAATGCGAGACGTGAACCGTCCGGCGACCAGACCGGCGCACCGTTGATGCCCTTGAAGCTGGTCAGTTTCCTGCGACTGCCGGATTCGACATTCTGCACATAGATGGCCGGCTGATCTCCCTCAAAAGAGACATAGGCCAGCTTCTTGCCATTAGGCGACCAGGAGGGTGACATGATTGGATCGTTAGTCGCCAGGATAGTTTTCGCACCATGACCATCAGAGTCGGAAACCTGCAGGCTGTTGGCTCGGCGGTTGGCTACAACGAAAGCGATGCGTGTAGCGAAAGCACCACGTTCGCCGGTCAAGGCCTCGTAAACCAGGTCGGCCACGTGGTGCGCGGCAAAGCGCTGGTCCTTGGTTGCTGCGTAGACCGTATCCTTGGTGATTTGCTTGCCTTCAACCGTGTCATGGAGAGCAAACTCAACCCTGTAGCGCCCGGCAACACTGGTCACCTTGCCTGTTACCAGGTTATTGATACCGCGATCGCGCCAGGTGGCATGATTCACCGACTGCCCAAATGGAGCCGCCTGCGGCTGATTGAGCCGCGAAGATGGTTTGAATTCACCCGAGCGTTGCAGGTCATCAGAGATAATCCTGTCGAATTCTGCCGTTGGTGGAGTCTCTCCACCTGCCCATTCGAAGGGAGCAATGGCTATCGTAATCGCATCAACGTTACCACCGGTAATCTTGATGGTCAGTTCTGCTTGCGCTGCGAGTGGCAGCATCAGCAGCCATGCAAAGAGTAGAGTTCTGATTTTCATCATCGAATCCTGTTTGGTGTAAATTCCAAAACAAATGAACGAAACGCGTCAAAATCCTTACCTTTTGGCACCGGCAGAGGATCTGAAAGCCTGACAGCATCCGCTGCCGAACGATCAAAAGCGACATTTCCGCTCGATTTTATCACTTGTACATCGGCAATACCGCCCCCGGGAAAAAGTTTCAGACGCATTTTCACCACGAGGTCTGAACTACTGCCCAATGGCCGACGCCAGTTCCGCGTAATCTTGGACTTGATTGGTCCAATGTACTTATTATAGTTCTTGCCGCCACCGCCACCGGCTTTGCGACTCGACCCACTGCCAGAGCCTTTTCCCTTGCTCTTCTGTCTGGCTGCCGCAGCGGCTGCTTCGGCCTTTTTGCGTGCAGCAATCTCCTGCTTACGCTTGGCCTCGGCATATTTTTTCTTCTCTTCCTCTTTGCGCTTTTTCTCCTGCTCTATTTTCTCAGCCGCAATGCGTTCTTCTTCAAGCTTCTTTTGTTTCAGCTCTTCTTCCTTGCGCTCAGCTTCCAGCTTGGCAGCAAGGCGTTCCTCTTCAAGCTGCCTGAGCCGCTCTTTCTCTTCCTCTTCCTTGCGTTTTTCTTCTGCCGCCTTCTCTGCAGCTATGCGCTGTTCCTTAAGTATTCGCTGGCGTTCTTCCTCTTCCTTGCGCTTTTCTTCTGCCGCCTTCTCTGCAGCAATACGCTGCTCCTCAAGTATTCGCAGGCGCTCTTCCTCTTCCTTGCGTTTGCGCTCGGCTTCCTCGCGCTGTTTCTGCAACTCGGCGAGTTGCCTCTCTCTCTCCTTCTGCTCCTGTTTGAGGCGTTTCAACTCCTCTTCGCGCTGCCTTTGCAGTTCGGCAAGTCGGCGCTTCTCTTTTTCCTTCGCCTCACGAGCCAATCGCAGCTCTTCGTCTTCGCGTTTCTTCAGACCCACTGCACTCTGCTTCTGCAGTTCGCGTTTCTCGCGCAACTCATGCATCACCTGCTGCACTGTCTCTTTCGGCACCACCACCGGGATAGGAGGCTGCTCTTCAACTTCCTCTGCCACAATGGGTGCAGGTGCGTCCATGGTCAGCAACTCATCTGCCTTGAGAAACAACAGGTAGAGCAGCAGCAGGTGCAATAGCAGTGAAAACAGCATGGCAACCGGGTTGCTCCTGAAGAGAGAAAACACCTCTACTCACCCAATACTGTCATCAACTTGACGCTGTCACCTTCACGTACGTAGGGCGACAGCAGGCTGAGCAGGTCAAGAACCTTTTGATACTCGACTCGCTTATCACCATAGACCATGATTTCGCGTTCAGTTCCAGCATCAGCATCAAGTGCGTAGACTGCAGCAGCACGCGCAATCGCTGCCTCCCTGGATTCGGCGTATTCACGTACGCCTTCGTCGTTGTAAATGAAATAGCGCCCCTGCTCATCGACACCAACGACGACAGGCGGCAGGATTTCGGCGACCTGGGTTGGATCCCCCTTGGATACCGGCAACTCGACATCGACATTCCGCACCAGCAATGGCGCAGTCACCATGAAGATAATCAGGAGCACCAGCATTACGTCAATGAAGGGAACAACATTGATCTGTGACATGCTTTTACGGCTGCGACGTGACATGGATACTGCCTTCCGCTCAGCGGATTAACTGGCGCTGAAGCACGTTGGTGAATTCCTCGATGAAGTCATCATACTCACCCTCAAGGCGTTCGATTTCGGCCGTGTACTTGTTGTAGGCAATAACTGCGGGAATCGCGGCAAACAGGCCAAGGGCGGTTGCAATCAGCGCCTCGGCAATTCCGGGAGCGACCATGTTGAGAGTCGCCTGCTGCACGGAGCCCAGTGCCTGGAAGGAGTTCAGGATGCCCCACACGGTACCGAAGAGACCAACATAGGGACTGGTTGAACCGACAGTGGCAAGCAGTGTGAGCTGGCTTTCGAGCCTGGTCAGTTCACGGTTCTGCGCAACACGCATGGCACGCCGACTGTTGTTGATAATGGTGACGTGTTCACCGCCATGCTCCCTGGTGGTTGTGAACTCCTTGAAGCCGGCAGTGAAAATGGAGCACATGCCACCATATTTCTTTGGCTTGGCTCTCTTGAAGAACGAGCCCAGGTCATCACCTTCCCAGAACTTCTTCCTGAAAGTTTTTGCTGTCTTACGTGCCTTACTGAAAGCACGTGAACGATCGATGATCGCTCCCCATGACAAAACTGATGCCAGCAACAGAAGCAACAATACGGCTTTGACCACAGGGCCTGAATGTAACACCAGTTCTAAAATATCGAGTTCACCTGCCATTATTTATCCTGTCCTGTCTATCCTGTCTCTAATTTTATTGGGTATGGAGGTTGGGCGAAAAGTATGCGTATCGACACAGACAAGCAGTATCTCGCCGCTACACAACAACTCATCCCCTCTCCTGATTTCTTGTTTGAACAACAGGGATGCACGTTTCAACTGCGCCACACTGGCATGTACAGTCAATTCGTCATCCAGGCGCGCCGGCTTGAGATACTCGACACTGGCACGACGCACGGCGAAAACCACGCCATCCTCATCCATTAACCGCTGGTTCTCAAAACCGGTTGCACGCAGCCACTCGGTACGCGCTCGCTCCATGTAAGCCAGGTAGTTGGCGTAGTAAACCACGCCGCCTGCATCCGTATCCTCGTAGTAGACCCGCACCGGCCATTCAAAATGGTTCAATGCAATTCACCACTGTTTGTGTGACAAGTCATGGCACGCATTGTTCCCACCTATTCTCCGGCATCCATATCACCGAAGAGATCATCGGCATGCGGTGTCTCCCGATTCGGTGGCGTCATACCAAAATGAAGCCATGTCTGTCGTGTTGCCATACGCCCGCGGGGTGTACGCACCAGGAAGCCCTGCTGAATAAGAAAAGGCTCAAGCACATCTTCAATTGTGCCGCGCTCTTCACCGATGGCGGCAGCAAGCGAGTCGACGCCGACCGGACCACCTTCAAATTTCTCGAGGATTGCTGTCAGCAGGCGCCTGTCCATGTGATCAAAACCGTTCTCATCGACCTTGAGCATGTTCAAGGCATCATGGGCGACTGCCACGGTGACCTTGCCATCTGCCTTGACGTCGGCGTAGTCGCGCACCCGTCGCAGCAGACGGTTGGCAATTCGCGGTGTGCCGCGCGAACGCCTGGCAATCTCATGCGCACCTTCTGCATCGATGCTGACATTGACGATATGCGCCGAGCGCTGCACGATACTGGCGAGATCCTCGACGTTATAAAATTCCAGCCGCTGCACAATACCAAAACGGTCACGCAGAGGTGATGTCAGCAGTCCTGCGCGGGTAGTTGCGCCAATCAGCGTGAATGGTGGCAGGTCGAGTTTGATCGATCTCGCTGCCGGTCCCTCGCCAATCATGATATCGAGCTGATAATCCTCCATCGCCGGGTATAGAATCTCCTCGACAACCGGGCTCAGGCGATGTATCTCATCAACGAACAGCACATCGTGCGGCTCAAGGTTGGTCAACAGCGCGGCAAGGTCTCCCGCTTTCTCCAGAACCGGTCCGGAGGTTTGTCGCAGGTTCGCCTGCATCTCGTTGGCAACGATATGCGCCAGCGTTGTTTTGCCGAGCCCGGGCGGGCCAAAAATCAGCACATGATCGAGAGCTTCACTGCGCCCGCGCGCTGCACTGATAAATATCTCCATCTGCTCGCGTACCGCCGGCTGGCCTACATACTCTGCAAGTGTGCGGGGACGAATAGCGCGGTCGATGGCAGCCTCTTCGCTCATCTCGGAACCGCTGACGAGTCGTTCGTGATCGTCCATATCAGCCTTTTCCCTTCACTGTCGATTGCAGCGCAGTGCGAATCAACTCTTCACTTGTTGCCTCGTCTTGCGCAACACTCTTGACCATTTTTGTCGCATCGGCAGCCTTGTAGCCAAGCGCAACCAGCGCACTCACGGCTTCCGATTCAGGCGACTCCGTAACCGCCTGCACCTGCGCCTTGCCCGCTACCGATGGCACACCGGCGAAATCGGCAACCTTGTCTTTCATCTCGATAACCAGGCGTTGTGCGGTTTTCTTGCCGACGCCGGGAATTCTTGTCAGGGTGGCATGGTCGTCACTCTGCACGCACAAAACAAAGTCCTCTGCACTCATACCGGAAAGTATTGCCAGCGCCATTTTGCCGCCGACACCGCTCACTTTGAGCAGGGTCCTGAAGAGGGTGCGCTCGGATTCACGGAAAAAACCGAACAGGATGTGCGCGTCATCGCGAACCACGAGATGCGTATAGAGCTGCGCCTGCTGGCCTGTCTCCGGCAACTCGTAGAATGTCGACATCGGTGCCTCGACTTCGTAGCCGACACCGTTGACATCGATCAGCAGGAATGGCGCTTGCTTGACCACCAAAGTACCGTAGAGACGCCCGATCATGACAGCGCCTCGATACGTTTTTCGGCATCGCCCGTATGCGCATGGCAGAGTGCGATCGCCAGGGCATCAGCCTGGTCTTCCGTCAGCTCTTCACTCTTGAGATTGAGCAATACACGTACCATGTGGGTCACCTGCGCCTTGTCCGCACCACCGGTGCCGACAATCGCCTGCTTGACC
>NZ_MPRK01000048.1 GCF_002021095.1 Solemya elarraichensis gill symbiont
GGTCATTTTCATACGCCACACCAAAGCTGAAGCGTTTAACGCCCAGGTACTTTTCAAGCTGCGCTGGTGTCACCTTGACCTTCTTCGACCTGGTTTTCTTCAGCAATAGATCCTTGACCACCTTGCGGCAGATTTTGGCAATTTCTCGCTCGAGGTTACGTACACCGGCCTCGCGCGTGTAGTAGCGCACGATGTCACGTAATGTCGCCTCGGTAATGGCGAGTTCATCTGTCTTCAGACCGTTGTTCTCTTTCTGCTTCTCGACGAGATAGTTCTGCGCAATATTGACCTTCTCATCTTCCGTATAGCCGGAAAGACGAATCACCTCCATACGATCAAGCAGCGCCGGCGGAATGTTCATACTGTTTGCTGTGGCAACGAACATCACTTCGGAGAGATCGACATCAACTTCGAGATAGTGATCCTGGAAGGTGTGGTTTTGTTCAGGGTCGAGTACTTCAAGCAGCGCAGAGGCTGGATCGCCACGGAAGTCCATCGCCATCTTGTCGATTTCATCGAGCAGGAAGAATGGGTTCTTGGTTCCGACACGACTCAGGTTCTGCACAATCTTGCCCGGCAGTGCGCCGATATAGGTGCGCCTGTGACCACGTATCTCAGCCTCGTCACGTACGCCACCGAGCGCCATGCGAACAAACTTGCGTCCGGTTGAGCGTGCAATCGACTGGCCAAGCGAGGTCTTGCCCACGCCGGGAGGACCGACAAGACAGAGAATCGGGCCCTTCAGCTTGCGTACACGTTGCTGCACGGCGAGATACTCTAGAATGCGTTCCTTGACCTTCTCCAGGCCATAGTGATCAGCATCCAGAACCTCTTCAGCCACACCGATATCATTCTTGATGCGGGTGCGTTTTTTCCACGGAACATCTGTCAGGGTGTCGAGGTAATTGCGTACAACTGTCGCTTCCGCCGACATTGGCGACATCATCTTGAGCTTGTTAAGCTCGGTGATCGCCTTCTCCTTCACCTCTTTCGGCATTCCTGCCTTCTCGATGCGGTCGGTGAGCTCCTCTATTTCGTTAGGTGCATCTTCCATCTCGCCGAGCTCTTTCTGAATCGCCTTCATCTGCTCATTCAGATAGTACTCACGCTGATTCTTCTCCATCTGCTGCTTGACGCGACCACGGATGCGCTTCTCGAGCTGCAGTACGTCATTTTCGCCTTCCATCAGCCCCATCAGGTGCTCAAGACGAAGCTGGATGTTGGAGATTTCGAGAACCTGCTGCTTCTCGTCGAGTTTCAGCGCCATGTGCGCTGCCATGGTATCTACGAGGCGACTTGGATCGTCAATGCTCGCCAGTGACGTCAGCACCTCCGGTGGAACTTTCTTGTTGAGCTTAACGTAGTCGTCGAACAGTGAAGTTGCTGAACGCATCAGCACTTCCATCTCCTGCTCATCGATTGTCAGCTGCTCTTTGACAGCCGTGGGGGATGCGCGGAAAAACTCTTCCGTATCTGTGAATTCTCCGACGTTGACGCGGAACACGCCCTCAACCAGAACCTTGACGGTACCGTCAGGCAGCTTCAGCAGCTGCAGTATGTTGGCCAATGTACCAATCTGGTAGAGCTGTTCGACCTGCGGATCCTCTAGGTCGGCGTCGCGCTGGGCAACGAGCAGGATCGGCTGATCATTTCGGGTTGCATAATCGAGTGCGCGAATCGATTTTTCGCGCCCCACGAAAAGCGGGATTACCATGTGCGGATAGACAACAACGTCACGTAGCGGCAGTACCGCGACATCCGCCGGAATCTCTGTAATCTCTTTCTTGGAACTTTGTCCTGCCATGTGCACCTCGGCTAATGCAGTTTCTCCCCTTTAGCGGGGAGAATTGAATCGGGGGGAGATTGGCTAGACCCTGGTTGTCAGGCATCCGCAGATGCTGCTACCTGGCTGTCACCGCCCTCGATAATTATATAGGGGTCAGTGTCGCCGGAAACAACCGCTTCATCAACCACGACTTTACTGACGTTATCCATGGAGGGGATGTCGTACATGGTATCGAGCAGGATTTGCTCGAGAATTGTGCGCAATCCACGCGCGCCTGTTTTACGCTCCATCGCCTTGCGTGCAATCGCGTGCAGGGCGTCCGGACGCACTTCGAGTTCGCATCCTTCCATCTCGAAAAGTTTTCCGTACTGCTTGGTCAACGCATTTTTCGGCTCGGTCAGAATCCGCACCAGGGCTTCCTCGTCAAGTTCCTCAAGCGTGGCAACCACCGGCAAACGGCCGACAAATTCAGGGATCAGGCCGTACTTGATCAGGTCTTCCGCCTCGACATCGGAGAAAACCTCACCAAGATTGCGCTCCTCGTCCTTGCTGCGAACGTCTGCAGAGAATCCGATGCCGCCCTTCTCGGAACGGTCACGAATCACTTTCTCGAGGCCGGAAAAGGCGCCGCCGACGATAAACAGGATATTCGAGGTATCAACCTGCAGAAACTCTTGCTGGGGGTGCTTGCGTCCACCCTGGGGAGGTACAGATGCCACCGTGCCTTCAATCAGCTTCAGCAGTGCCTGCTGTACGCCTTCACCGGAGACATCGCGGGTGATCGAAGGATTGTCGGATTTGCGTGAAATCTTGTCAATTTCATCGATATAGACGATACCGGACTGCGCCTTGTCGACATCATAGTCGCACTTCTGCAGCAGTTTCTGAATGATGTTCTCGACATCTTCACCAACATAGCCAGCCTCGGTCAGCGTTGTCGCGTCTGCAATCGTGAAAGGCACATTGAGCAGGCGCGCAAGCGTCTCGGCAAGCAGTGTTTTGCCTGAACCGGTAGGACCGATGAGCAGAATATTGCTCTTGGTAATTTCGACCTCGCCCTCTTTAACTTCCGCGTTGAGGCGCTTGTAGTGGTTGTAGACCGCTACAGAGAGTACTTTTTTGGCTCGTGCCTGGCCGATAACGTACTCGTCGAGTCGTGAATTCAGTTCATAGGGCTTGGGCAGCGATTCTGATTCTTCAGATGCCGCTTCCTGCATCTCTTCACGAATAATGTCGTTGCAGAGTTCAACGCACTCATCACAAACAAATACGGAAGGCCCGGCTATCAGTTTACGCACCTCGTGCTGACTCTTTCCACAAAAAGAGCAGTAGAGAAGCTTGTCGTCGCCAGATTTTGTTTTGTCGTCACTCATTCAATCAACAGCTTTGGTAAATTAATCATATAAAAAGCATCTTATCCCATTCTTTGCGGAAGGCAAACAGTTGGCTATCCGTCCGTTTTGCAGGGAATTACAAGATAATGGGGCAGTCTCCCATAGTGATGCTGGCCTTGAGCCGGCATCCAGGAGTGCGTGCGCTGTTCATGATGGATCCCGGATCAAGCCCGGGGTGACGCTATTTTTGTCAGGCAGGACGTTCGTTGAGAACCTGGTCAATCAGGCCGTATTCAACTGATTCCTCGGCGCTCATGAAGTTATCGCGCTCGGTATCCTCGCCAATTTTATCCATCGTCTGGCCAGTATGATGCGCAAGAATCTGGTTGAGCTTTTCACGCACCAGGAGAATCTCCTTGGCATGAATTTCGATATCAGTCGCCTGGCCCTGGTAGCCGCCCAGCGGCTGGTGGATCATGGTACGCGAATGCGGCAAACAGTAGCGTTTGCCCGCCTCACCTGCGGCCAGCAATACAGCACCCATGCTCGCAGCCTGGCCAATACACATGGTACTGACATGCGGCTTGATGAACTGCATGGTGTCGTAGATTGCCAGTCCGGCAGTGACAGACCCGCCAGGAGAGTTGATGTAGAGGTGGATATCCTTGTCAGGATTCTCGGACTCGAGAAACAACAGCTGTGCGACGATCAGGTTAGCCATGTGGTCCTCGATCGGACCGACAACGAAAATAACCCGCTCTTTCAGCAGCCTGGAGTAGATATCATAGGCACGTTCGCCCCTGGATGTCTGTTCGACAACCATCGGAACAAGTCCGATATTGCTGGTTTCCAGTGCGCCGTTGTTATGATTATCACTCATGCCTGTTTCCACCCCTGTGGTATTGACTGTTTATGCAGATAGCTCGTCGAATGATGAGGTCTTGTTCTCGACCTGCATCTGTTCCAGCAGCCAGTCGACAACCTGGTCTTCGAGAACGAGGTTCTTGACCGGATCGAGTCGCTCAGGGCTGCCATAGTACCACTCAATAACCTCTTCAGGCTTCTCGTAGGAGCTAGCGTAGAGCTCGACAGTCTCGCGGATACGGTCATCATCTGCGCTGAGGCTGTTCTGACTCATGATTTCAGAAACCAGCATGCCCAGCTTGACACGTCGCTCAGCCTGCTCCTTGAAGAGGTCGATCGGCAGATCAAAGCCGCCCTGTGCTGCGCCCTGCTGCTGCATGTTCTGCTTGGTCTCTTCCATCATGCGCTTGACTTCATCTTCAATCATTGCTGAAGGAACGGCCATCTCATGCTGCTCGAGTAGCACGTCCATAATCGTTTCCTTATTCTTCTGCTTGATCTTCTGTGTAAGTTCGCGCTCCATGTTGTCGCGGATATCCTTACGGAAAGAGTCTACGCTGCCATCCTCGATACCAAATGCCTTGACGAAATCCTCGTCAATTTCGGGCAATATCTGCTCGGCGACAGACTGGACAGTAATATCGAATACTGCCGGCTTGCCTGCAAGATGCTCTGCCTGGTAGTCATCCGGGAATGTGACTTCAATCGTGCGCTCATCACCAGCACTGGCACCGAGAATACCGGCTTCGAAACCCTCGATCATGCTGCCGGAACCAAGTACAAGAGGGACGCTCTCTGCCGCACCACCTTCGAACTCTTCTCCGTCAACCTTGCCGACGAAGCTGATAGTGACCTGGTCGCCATCTGCAGCTGCACGCTCAACCGTGTCGAAAGCCGCACGCTGCTGACGCAGTTTGTCAATCATGGTATCAACATCAGCATCGGTTACTTCAGCATCGATAATCCCAACCGATGCATCACTCATCTGATTGATCTTGACCTCAGGCATCACTTCGATATTGGCAACATAGGTAAAACCTTCGCCTTCATCCTTGATGTCATCAATGCTGGGATCACCGGCCGGGCGCAAGCCCTCCTGGGTGACAGCATCGTAGTATGAGTGCTGGATCAGGTCGCCCCATGCTTCCTGTCTTGCTGACTGGCCAAAACGCTGGCGTACAACGCTCAGCGGCACCTTGCCAGGACGAAAACCGTCGAGGCGGACAGTTTTGGCAATCTCTTGCAGCTTCTTTTCAACAGCCTGGTTGACCTGCTCGGCAGGAAGCTCAACAGTGACGCGGCGCTGAAGGCCTTCGAGTGTTTCAACGGAAACTTGCATGGGTCATCTCTCCGGCAGTCTCACTGCCTGTCATCAATATCAAAATAGTAGTCGTATAAAATATGGTGCGAAAGGAGAGACTCGAACTCTCACGCCTTGCGGCACAGGAACCTAAATCCAGCGCGTCTACCAATTCCGCCACTTTCGCAATCGCTCACAGAAGCACCCTGAAATACAGGCACTCTGAAAAGAGAACCGCGGATTATAGCGACAAATGCACTCTGTTTGAAATGCCTATTTTCAAACGGGCCGATTCGCCCCCGTCAACATCGAGTCCCTTGCGGTGGGTTTCGTTGATCTGCCTGAGCAATGACACGCCCTCACTTGACTACCCAAAATCAGCTAAATCTGCCTTATTCAACAGGAACACACCGTCGCCACCGTATTCGAACTCCAACCACACGAACGGCAACTCCGGGAATGCCTCGACCAGCGCACCGGTAGCCGAGCCGACTTCAACGATCAGCACACCGCCTGGCAGCAGGTGATCATGCGCCTGTGAGAGGATTCTTCTGACGATATCGAGCCCGTCTGCTCCCGCTTCGAGTCCGAGCTTTGGCTCACTATGGTATTCACCCGGCAGGGCTGCATACTCGTCACTGCTGACGTAGGGGGGGTTACTGACAATCAGGTTGTACTGCTTGCCACCGAGCCCGTCAAACAGGTCGGACTCAACCGCCCTGACCCGCTCACCGAGCCAATGGCGTTCAATATTCTGCTTCGCGATCTTCAGCGCCGCTGGCGAGATGTCGGCAAGATCGACCTCCGTGTCGGGAAGTTGCAATGCAGTGGCGATGCCGATGCAGCCACTACCGGTGCACAGATCAAGCACGTGCTCAAGGGAATCGGGGTCGACCCACGGCTGGAAGGCATCGAGAATCAGTTCCGCAATCGGCGAGCGCGGTACCAGCACGTCCGGGGTGACGATAAAGTTGTATCCGGCAAACAGTGCCTGGCCAATCAGGTAAGCGAGAGGCACCCGCTCATCAACACGGCGCTGCAGCAAAGTTTCGACCTTCTGCGCTTCGGCAGTGGTCACGCGTGTATCGAGAAAAGGCTCCGGCAGAGTATGGTCCAGTCCAACTGCGTGCAGCACCAGCGCCAGTGACTCATCGAGTGCGTTATCTGTACCATGACCGTAAAAAATACCCTTGGCCATGAACAGGGAAGCGCCCCAGCGCACCCAGTCACGCAGGGTCTGCAATTGTTGTTGCGGGTCGGAAGTAGTTGCGGTCATCACATCAGTTACGAGAAAACAGGGGAACCCATGTTAGTCGATTCACGGGGCGAATTCAGGCAAATTCGTCAAAACCGGCCAGCTTGTACCATTTTTTTGCCTCTTCCTCGTCCTTTGGCACACCCCTGCCCTCCTGGTACATCATCGCCAGCGTGGTCATTGAGCCGACAAGCCCCTGATCAGCAGCCTTTTTGAACCATTCGATCGCCTTCTCGCCATTCTTCTCGACACACTCGCCTTCCATGTACATAAAAGCAAGGCCATGCTGGGCGATACCCATGCCGCTCTCTGCCGCAGCTTTCATATACTTGTATGCAAGCAGCTCATTCTCCACCATGCCGAGGCCGTTCTGCGCCATAATCGCCATGCGATACTGCGCCTCGGGATTGCCCTCTTCCGCCAGCGGGGCCAGTAAGGGCGCGGCAGAATTGAAGTGCTTGGACTCAAAAGCGGCAATCCCGCTTGAAAGATCCATATCCAGATGTTGTTCACTCATGCTGTTGTGTTCCTCTTAAATTCTGTATTACCGGGCTCAGGGGAGCCGTTATCCTTTACCCAGCGCGCCGTCGCCCTTTTTGTAGCCATTTGGCCGGATCGCAACGCGGTTAATGACTTTAGCGCACATTCGACCGCGCTCATCGTAAAAGCCATATTCGAAAACCGGTGTTGCACGGCCCTTCGATTCAAGCGTCTTGCTGATGACATTTTCTTGATCTTCATCCATAGAGAAGCGCAACTCCAGGTCAGTGCGGCCTTCGTGAATGAAGTCAATCTCCATGTGCCGTGTCCATACCGCGTTTCCGGGAAAGATGTTCGCGCACATCAGCGCGGCGATCGGATCTGCCAATGATGCCATAGCGCCGCCGAACATACCCCCGCCTGGATTACGGTTGAAACTGTTCAACGGTAAACGGATCACCAGTTCGCGGCCATCATTTTCCATACGCAATACGCGGATGCGCATCGCCCTGAAAGGAGGATAGAATTCAAGTCGGCGCTCACGCGAAAGCAGACCTGATCGTTTAACAATCTTATAAATCATATTCATGCGTCTATTTTAATGGCAGAATCGCATCCATGCAGACAGAAATCAGTGAAACATATCTCGGAACCAAAGATGGCGAGGAGGCAGGACGCATCCTGCGCACCTGTGTGCACTGTGGTTTTTGTACAGCCACCTGCCCAACATACCAGCTTTTAGGCGACGAACTCGACGGTCCGCGCGGTCGTATTTACCAGATCAAGCAGATTCTAGAAGGCGCACAGGCGACACGCACAGTGCGCGTGCACCTCGACCGCTGCCTCACCTGCCGCAGCTGCGAGAGCACCTGCCCATCGGGTGTCGACTATGCGCGTCTGCTCGATATCGGCCGGAACCTGGTGGAAGATACACGCTCCGCACCGGATAAACTGCTACGCAAGCTGATGCTCAATGTTCTGCCCTATCCAGCACGTTTCGTCCCTGCCGCAAAACTGGGCACACTCTTCAGTTTCATGCTGCCGAAAAAACTGAGTGGCAAACTACCGAAATCAACAAAATCGACCATGAGCTGGCCAACATCTAGCCATCAGCGCAAGGTTGCCGTGCTTAGCGGCTGTGTACAGCCGACGTTGGCACCTGACATTGATATCTCCCTCGCTGTGGTGCTCGAACGCGCCGGCATCGAAACAGTACCAGTTCGTAACAGCTGCTGTGGCGCACTGCCTGCTCATCTCACAGACGAGGCGCGTGCAGAGAAAATGGCGATCGAGACCATCGACCTGGTATGGCCAATGATTGAGGATGGTATCGAGGCGATCATCAGCACCGCCAGCGGCTGTGGCGTTACGCTCAAGGAGTATGACTGGCTATTGCGTCACAACGAAGCCTACAGTGAAAAAGCCAAACGCGTCAGCGAACTGGCATCGGATCCGGTTGAAGTGATCGAGAAATCACTCGACAGTTTTGAAGGACAACCCGGCAAGGGAGAAACAGTCGTTTACCATCCCCCCTGCACACAGCAGCACGGCATGAAAATCAAGGGGAATGTAGAAAAGGTACTGACGGCACTTGGCTATGAACTCCTGCCATTCAACGATGCACACCTGTGCTGCGGTTCGGCAGGAACCTATTCACTGTTCCAGCCGGCAATCTCGTCAGAACTTCGCGAACGCAAGCTTGAACAGCTTCAGCAGCCCGGTACCAGCGCCATCGCGACAGCCAATATCGGCTGTATGACTCATCTCAGTGAGAAGAGTGATCTACCCGTCATTCACTGGCTAACGTTAGTAGCCCGCTCTATCAGTTGATAGCGTACCTGCCCGGCGCTCTTCTCTTTCAGCGGCTGCCAGTTGGATGGCAGCTGCGCCTCGGCCTCGTCACTACCCTGCTCAATGTAGATCAGGGCATCATCAGCCAGCCAGCCATCTGACTCGAGCAGTTCGATTACCGGCTGCAGCAGGTTTTTCCTGAAAGGCGGATCGAGAAAGACGATATCAAAACTGTTGCTGTCCGACTGCTGCAGGAACTTGCGGGCATCGCGCTGCTGCACCTTGATGTCTACATCCGGCGAGTCGAGCAGCGCTGCATTCTGTCGCAGCACCTCGCACACATGGCGATTCATCTCTACCAGCATGACCTCCCGGGCACCGCGTGATGCAGCCTCGAACCCCAACGCCCCGGAACCGGCGAACAGGTCGAGTACCCGCGCACCCTGGATGCGATTCTGCAGCCAGTTGAAGAGGGTCTCACGCACCCGGTCTGTGGTTGGCCGCAGCCCTTCAGGGGCAACGAACTGCAGACGCCGGCCACGATGTTCACCACCAATAATGCGCAGGCTGTTTTTGTTTCGCCCGCCCACTGGCTGATTACTCCTGCTTCTCTGCCGGACTGTCGTTTTCGCTACTATTGCCAACCAGAACAGTGGCAAGATTATCCGGATGAATACGGCGCTTGAAGGCTGAATGAATCTGTTCAGCAGTGACTGT
>NZ_MPRK01000049.1 GCF_002021095.1 Solemya elarraichensis gill symbiont
CTTGAGCCGGCATCTTTATGTTCGTGCGCTGTGCTTGATGGGCCCCGGGTCAAGCCCGGGGTGACGAAAACGCTGCCCGGGGTGACGATATTGGCTACGATCAATGACTTAAGAGTGACGTGAAGCGTCAAAATCAGAGACCTGAAAAAGCCCGCTCCAGATCGGCAAGCAGGTCATCCACATTCTCCAGCCCAACCGAGATACGCACCAGGCCGTCAGCTATACCCGCGACTTCCTTCTCCTCGGGAGTCAGGCGTGCATGGGTAGTCGTTGCCGGATGGGTAATGGTGCTCTTGGCATCCCCGAGATTGGCTGTAATCGACATCAGGGTGACTGAGTCAATCAGCTGCCACGCCTTCTCCCTGCCCCCCTTGAGACGAAAAGAGACGATGCCACCTGGCATGCGCTGCTGCTTTTGAATCAACGCAAACTGGCGGTGTGATTCAAGTCCCGGAAAATAGACCTGTTCAACCGCATCCTGCTGCTCGAGCCAGGTTGCCAGACTAGCGGCATTGTCACAGTGGCGCTGCATACGCAATTCAAGAGTTTCCAGACCTTTGAGAAAGACCCACGCATTGAAAGGACTCATGGTCGGGCCAACGGTGCGCAGCACGCCGAACACCTCTTCACCAACGCGTTTACTGTCACCGACAACTGCTCCTCCGACACAACGCCCCTGTCCGTCGATATACTTGGTCGCGGAGTGCACCACGATATCCGCACCCAGTTTCAGCGGCTGCTGCACAACCGGCGTACAGAAGCAGTTATCAACAACCAGGATTGCATCGTTATCATGCGCAAGCTGCGCCAGCGCCTCGATGTCACCCGCTTCTGTTAACGGATTGGAAGGTGTTTCCAGAAACAGCATACGCGTCTCGGGCGTGATTGCCGCCTTCCATGAATCAAGGCCTGAAAGTTCAGCATAGCTGGTCGTAATACCGCAGCGCGACAGGTACTTGTTGAACAGCATCACTGTCGAGCCGAAGATGGCACGAGAACTGACGATATGATCACCCTGCTCCAGCAAACCCATGCAGGTGGCAAAAATTGCGGCCATACCTGAGGCCGTGGCCACGCAGGAGTCTCCGCCTTCCATCGCTGCAAGACGTGCTTCAAATGTTTTTACGGTGGGATTGGTAAAGCGTGAATAGACATTGCCCGGCTTATCGCCTGAGAAGCGTGCTGCGGCTTCGGCGGCCGTGTCGAATAAAAAGCTTGAAGTCGGGTAGATTGGTTCCGAGTGTTCACTCTCCGCCGTGCGCTGATGGCCGGTTCGGATCGCTATAGTTGATACATCCCACTCATGTTCATCATGCATTTTCTTAAAACCCTCAATCTGTACAACAAGGGTTTACTCTAGAAAAGCATAACCCTCGTTTTAGCTGAATTTGTGAAGCGCCCGCAATCTGAGACAAATCGGCGCTATCAATCGGAAATCCAAGTGTAGCGCAATAATGCCACACATGTTAATTTTCACTATTAATATAGACGAACAGGCGCAATCATTTGAGCAGCATCTTTCCCTGCATTGGCATTACCGGCAAAAGAGGCGACCCGACCCTCGGTGAATTGCTGCAGCCGCTGCATGCCCACCTGCAGGCAGCCGGCATCGAGTTGCTGGTCGATGAGAAGATGGCTGACTTCCTGCCGGATAGCAGGCAGATGCCACTCAGCCAGCTTGCAGAAACTGCCAATCTGGTCATCGTGGTTGGTGGTGACGGCACCCTGCTACATAGCGGCCGTACCCTGGCGCCCTACGACGTACCTGTCGTCGGAATTAACCGCGGCCGTCTTGGCTTCCTTGCCGACATATCCCCACAGGAGATGCTCGACAGTCTCGACAGGATACTTGCCGGCAGTTATGAAGAGGATCCCCGTTTTCTGCTGCAGGCAGAAGTTCGCGATCAGGATGGCACAGTCCTCGACTCGGCACTTGCGCTCAATGATGTCGTTTTCCACAAGTGGAACACGGCGCGCATCATCGAATTTGAACTTCGCATCGACAGCAAGTTTGTCGAAACCCAACGCTCCGACGGCATCATCATATCGACACCGACAGGCTCAACCGCCTATGCCCTGTCAGGCGGCGGCCCACTGATCATGCCCTCGATGGGCGCCATACTGCTGGTACCCATCTGTCCGCATACGATGAGTAATCGTCCGATCGTGGTTGGCGACAACAGCCTGATCGAGATCCGCAGCTGTGGTCGCACACCCAGCGAGCATGTCTGCATCACCTGCGACGGGCAGACACACCTTGGTATCAAGGAACACCAGACCCTGGCAATCAGCCGTGCAAGCCACCCTGTACGCCTCATCCATCCGAGTGGTCATGATCATTTCCAGATCCTGCGCGAGAAACTCGGCTGGGGCCACAACCGTACCTGACCGGAAACCTACAGGATGCTGACCGCACTCCAGATTCACAACTTCGTGACTATCGAGTCACTGGAAATCGACTTCGGCAGTGGCATGACGACCCTCACCGGCGAAACCGGTGCCGGTAAATCGATTCTTGTCGATGCACTCGGACTGGTACTTGGTGACAAGGCCGACAGTTCTCTGATCCGCAGCCAGTGTGAGCGCGCCGAAATCACCGCACAGTTCACCCTGCCGGAGGCCGAGATGACAGCCTGGCTTGAACTGCAGGATATCCCGACAGATGATGATGAGTGCATCATCAGGCGTGTACTCAACAGCAACGGACGTTCCAAAGCCTACATCAACGGATCGATGGTGACACTCGCCCTGCTCGATGAGTTCGGCAGCCGCCTCATTGACATCCATGGCCAGCACGCACACCAGTCACTTGGATCCAGACAGCACCAGCGCCAGTTGCTCGACGGATTTGCCGCTCATGACAAACTCTGCAAGGCAGTTGAATCCGCATGGCAGGAGTGGCTGACGACTAAAGAGAAACTGCAGGAACTGACAGACCAACAGAATGAACATCGTGACCAACTGCGATTGTTACAGTTTCAGTTACAGGAGCTCGACGGTCTCGCACCCGTTGCCGGTGAATGGCACGAGCTTGAGCAACAGCAGAAACGCCTCGCCAATGCACAAATGCTCATCAGCACGGCCGATGAGATCACGCAGCAGCTATATGCCGGCTCTGGCGCAGAGGAGCGGCTGCAAAACGCCGACAACCGACTCGGGGAGTTGGTCGAACTCGATCCCTCGCTTGCCGAGAGTCATGCAATGATCAGAAGCGCATTGATCGAGATCCAGGAAGCGTCGAGCGCATTGCAAGGTTATGCCGGTACAGTGGAACTCGACCCGCAGCTGCTTGCAGAGGTTGATGAGCGTCTCGGAAACTATCACTCGCTGGCAAAAAAATACCAGTGCGATCCTGATCAACTGGCCGACCTGCAAGAGAAGCTGAAGACGCAACTCGCCAGCCTCGAAAATGCCGGCGAAACACTCGAGGCTCTGCAGCAGCAACTCGACAAGGCGGTGCAGAGGTGGAAATCAGCTGCACAAAAACTTGGCAAATCACGTCAAAAAGCCGCGAAAAAACTGCAGCAAGAGGTTACCGGACAGATTCAACAGTTATCAATGCCGCATGGCGAGTTCCAGGTGGCACTGCACCCGGCCAAGAGCGATGAACCGCTTAGATATGGTCAGGAGACAGTCGAATTCCTGGTCTCGGCAAATCCTGGCATGACGCCTCAGCCGATTTCGAAAGTCGCCTCTGGTGGCGAGTTATCGCGCATCAGCCTTGCGATTCAGGTGGTCACCGCCGGCATCGGTAAAATTGAAACACTGATATTTGATGAAGTAGATGTCGGCATTGGCGGCGCAACCGCCGAGGTGGTCGGTCAACTGTTGCGGCAAATCGCATCCAAGCGGCAAATCCTGTGCGTTACCCACCTGCCACAGGTGGCATCACAGGCACATCTACACCTGCGCGTCGAAAAAGAGAGCAACAAGAATGCTACGAGCTCAACCGTGGTGCGGCTGGATGACAAGCAGCGAGTGCAGGAGATTGCACGTATGCTCGGTGGTGTGGAGATGACCGAGCGAACCCTCGATCACGCGGCCGAGATGGTCAGCCGGGGCGCACGCAGTTAGCGCCGATGAATGCACTCTTTTTTGGTGCATCTTGCGTAGAGAATCAGGGAATGCTCTGACAATTCGAAACCTTTTTCTTCAGCTACCCGGTGCTGTGCCTGCTCGATACCCTCGTCGACAAACTCCTCGACATGACCACAATCCATGCACACGATATGGTCATGATGGCCACCGTGGTCCAGTTCGAAAACAGCCTGTCCACCTTCAAAATTGTGACGTTGAACCAGCCCCGCACCCTCGAACTGGGTCAATACCCGGTAGATAGTGGCAAGGCCAATCTCCTCTTCCCGCTCCAGTAATGCCTTGTAGACATCTTCTGCGCTCATGTGCCGCAAATCGCTGTTTTCGAGGATTTCGAGGATTTTGACTCTCGGCGTGGTGACCTTGAGCCCTGCATCACGAATGTTCTGATCGTCCATTATTTTCCGTCACTACTGTCAAATAATCGCTTTTTTGGGTTATAGTATGGCCTGATTCTGTCTTGGACACGCAATTGCAAGTATCACGAATGAACAAGCTTCTCACTCTATCAGCCATTTTCGCCGGTCTGCTCGCCTCGGGCTGCAGTACCACCGAGAAAATCACCTCTATAGTACCCGATGCCATCTCTAATTGGTCACTTGTTCACAAGGCGACAATTCAGCAGGGCAACATCCTGACGGAAGACGCACTAGAGGAACTCTCACCTGGTATGTCCAAGGACGAGGTACGTATCTCGCTTGGCTCACCCTCACTGGTTGATGTGTTCCACCAGGAGCGTTGGGATTATGTCTACTCGATTGATGTTCCTGGCGAGGAACCGGTTCTGAAGACCCTGTCAATCTACTTCAGCGATGATCTCGTCGACCGCATCGAGGGCGAGTACGAGGCAGACGAACGCAGTGAGCAGGAAGCGAAACGCGTGGTCGTGTCAGTACCCGATTACCAGGGTGAAGGCATCTTCAAGCGCACCCTGAAAAAAATTGGTATCGCCGACGAAGCCAGAAGCGAATAATCAGGCCCCTTTTTCGGCACCAGTCGGGGCAGCCTTGGCCCGATTGGTGAGCTTCTTACCCTCGGCCGCACGTTTCTTGCGTGCCTCTTTAGGATCAGCGATCAGCGGTCGATAAATCTCGACCCTGTCCCCATTATTGAGCACGGCATCCATCTTCGCCAGCTTTCCGAAAACACCTACCTTGACCGTTTCGAGATCAATCTCGAGAAATTCAGCGAGAATCCCCGAGTCGATAATCGCCTGTTTCACGGTAATGCCTGCATCGGCATCAAAATCGAGAATCAACTGTCGCTGTGGCAGTGCGTAGGCGACTTCTACATGTATCTGTTCAGTTTGCATAAATCTCATCTGCCCTTTTGCAGAAAGCATCCACCATGGTATTGGCGATTTGCGAAAAGATAGCCCCGAAAGCAGCATTCATGAGCCGGCCGCTGAATTCGAACTCAAGACGCAGTGATACCTTGCAGGCATCATCACGCAATGGGGTGAACTCCCACTGCCCGGTCAGTTTGCTGAACGGCCCCTCGTCGAGTTGCAGTTCAACCAGCCTGTCTTCGGTCAGGGTATTGCGGGTGCTGAAACTCTGCGTGATGCCCGACTTAGCCACCACCAGCTCTCCGATCATTGTATCCCCTTCAAGCGACACCAGGCGTGACGATTTGCACCACGGCAGGAAATCCTGGTACTGCTCAACATCATTGACCAAGCGGTACATTTCACCAGCCGAGTGCTGTACAAGGGCGCTTTTCTCCACCACTGCCACCTAGACAACTCCGATGGCATTGAGAAAGATAACGAAGATGCCCAGCGGCGCGATAAAGCGGACAACAAACCACCATACCGTAAAGAGTCCAGATGATATTGACAACTCGGATTCGGAGATGTGGCGCTTGCTGATCCAACCGACAAAGATCGCAATGAACAATCCACCCAGCGGCAGCAGGATATTGGCCGTGAGGTAATCCAGCAGGTCAAAAAACGTCATATCGAACAACTTGTAGTCCGACCAGAGGTTGAAAGAGAGCGCTGTGCCGATACCCAGTACCCAGCAGATTGCCCCAACGGTGAATGCAGCCACTGGACGCGACATCCCCTTGTTCTCCACCAGGTAGGCAGCCGCAGGCTCGATCAGTGAAATTGATGATGACCAGGCCGCGAACACAAGCAGTACGAAAAAGAGACCACCAACAACAAGGCCTCCTGGCATCTGCCCGAAAGCGATCGGCAGCGTCTGGAATATCAGGCCCGGGCCCGAGCCCGGCTCAAGACCATTGGCGAACACGAGTGGAAAAATCGCCATGCCCGCGAACAGGGCGACGACAGTATCTGCAGCGACAACCATCAATGCAGCACGTGTAATCGAGACGTTGGATGGCATGTAGGAGCCGTAGACCATGATCGCTCCCATGCCCAGGCTGAGTGTGAAAAAGCGTGCCCAAGCGCAACCAGTATAGGCTCACTGGTGAAGGTGCAGACCTGTGTGCCTGACTCATCAGTACACTTCTGGAAAACGGCGCTGAAATCAGGCTCGAACAGAAACCTGAGACCCTCGGCTGCAGCACCCTGTGCCATTGCATATCCCACCATGATAGCCAGCAGAATCGCAAGTGCAGGCATCAGGATAGTGACAGCTTTCTCGAGGCCCTGCTTGACTCCACGGCCAACCACGAACATGGTCAGCAGCATAAACAGGGTGTGATAGAAAAGCAGTTGTCCGGGCGAAGAGACCAGCGCACCGAAAACCTCGCCAACCTCCTCGGCGCTTGCTCCCGTAAAAGTACCTGAGAAAGTCTCCCAAGCGTAGGCGATTGCCCAACCGGCAATCACGCTGTAGAAAGAGAGAATCAGAAAACCGGTAATAACGCCGGCCCAGCCCAGCCATGACCACGCGGGAGAGACTCCCTGAGCCGCGGCAAGCATGCGCATGGTGTTGATCGGACTCTGGCGTCCTCGCCGGCCGAGAAGAATTTCGGCAATCATGACCGGCAGGCCAACCATGAGAATACAACCCAGGTAGGCCAGCACAAATGCTCCGCCGCCGTATTCGCCGGTGATATAGGGAAATTTCCAGATATTTCCCAATCCGACAGCCGAACCGGTTGCCGCCAGGACAAACACCAGTCGCGAGGACCATTGTCCATGGATAGAGGTTGACTCACTCATCAGATTCTCCCGGTCGACAGCATGTTCTATAGTTCATATAAGTCGCTATTGTCCCCCATCTGGCCAAGTCTCTCAAGCCCTGAGAACTAAACGAGATGCATGTTTGTCTTGACCGAGGGGGCAGGCTTTCATAGGATTGCGTCTCCAGTCGATAAAACAGCGCAGTATGACAGTAGAAACAGCCCGTACCCTCGTTAGTCGTGATCTCCACCTGGTAGATGACCTGATTCTTTTACAGCTCTATTCGGACGTCGCACTGATCAACCAGATCGGTCAGTACATCGTCAATAGCGGTGGTAAGCGCCTGCGTCCGTTACTCGTGCTGCTTGCAGCAAAGGCAGTTGGCTACGAGGGCGCCAAGCACCTCGACATCGCGGCCATTATTGAATTTATCCATACCGCTACCCTGCTGCACGACGATGTTGTCGACAAGTCGGACCAGCGTCGCGACCATGATACAGCCAATCACGTGTGGGGCAATCCGGCAAGTGTGCTGGTGGGTGATTTTCTCTACTCACGCGCATTCGAGATGATGGTTTCCGTAGGAGAGATGAGGATTATGGACATCCTCTCGCATGCCACCAACCAGATCGCCGAGGGCGAGGTACTGCAACTGCTTAATTGCAATGATCCGGATATTACCGAGGAGCAGTATACCGACGTCATCGTGCGCAAAACCGCCACCCTGTTCGAGGCTGGTACCCGGCTGGCTGCGGTTATTTCGCAGAGCGACAAAAAAATCGAAGAGGCCCTTGCCAACTACGGCATGCAACTTGGTATCGCTTTCCAGATTATCGACGACGCTCTCGACTACAGCGGACAGAATATCGGCAAAAATATCGGTGATGACCTTGAAGAAGGTAAACCAACCTTGCCCCTGATTCGTGCCATGGAGAGCGGAAACTCGAAATCCAGGGGCCTGATCCGCTCTGCCATTGAAGAGGGGGGGCGTGATAAAATCGACCGTGTCGTGGGGGCGATCGCTCAAAGTGACGCCATCGAGTACACGACCAACCGTGCAAAAGAGCATGCAGAAAAGGCCAAGCAGGCATTAGAAGCATTACCTGCATCTGAATACCGCGATGCACTGTCGGATCTTGCTGATTTTGCTGTTGCGAGGGCTTTCTAGGTTTTTTCGGGGTGTAGCTCAGCTTGGTAGAGTACTCCGTTCGGGACGGAGCGGTCGGAGGTTCAAATCCTCTCACCCCGACCAATAATAAAAAACCGGCTCCCTTACCCATCCATCGGGGATGGCGGTTTATTTCACCTGAAAAAGGTGGAGGTAAATCAGCAGCTCAGCGATTGCCTGTTTACTGTATACTTCCCGGCAATTCGAGGTGCACTCCGGTCTGCACCCAACTTCCAAAGCAGTCATCCGCAACGATCACCGCTGAAAACAGATAGTTTCCGCCTGGACCGTACCAGTAGCACCCTATTGGTCAGGCCGATCCCAGAGAAAAAATTTCCATGTCATTTGAATCCCTCGGTCTAAGGACCGAACTCCTGCGTGCTGTGTCAGAAAAGGGCTACAGCGAACCAACTCCTATCCAGTTGAAAGGCATTCCGCCCATTCTCGAAGGACGCGACATCATGGGTGGCGCACAGACAGGCACCGGCAAAACCGCCGGCTTTACCCTGCCACTGCTGCAACGCCTGATGGAATCCGGTCAGTCGACAAAAGGCAAGCGCCCGCTGCGTGCCCTTGTACTGACACCGACACGCGAACTTGCAGCCCAGGTTGAAGACAGCATCGATACCTACGGCAAGTACCTGCCACTTAAATCGATGGTGATTTTCGGTGGTGTCAGCATTCGCCCGCAGATTGATAAACTGCGCAACGGTGTCGACATTCTTGTTGCAACACCGGGCAGGCTACTCGATCACGCCGGTCAGAAAACCATCGATCTTTCCAAAATAGAAATCCTCGTACTTGATGAAGCCGATCGCATGCTCGACATGGGCTTCATCCGTGATATCCGCAAAGTGCTCGCTCTGCTGCCAAAACAGAAACAGACACTGCTGTTCTCCGCCACCTTCTCGAAAGAGATCAGGCTACTGGCGCATGAGCTGCTCGAAAAACCGGCACTTGTTGAGGTCGCGCGTCATAACACCGCTGCAGAGCGTGTCACGCAGGTCGTGCACCCTGTCAACAAGGGGCGCAAACGT
>NZ_MPRK01000050.1 GCF_002021095.1 Solemya elarraichensis gill symbiont
TCTACTCCTCTTCAGGCCAGCTCTACGAGCCTGAGGATTCAGATCAGCTGATGTGGTATCGCGAGGACTCCAAGGGACAGATTCTGCAGGAAGGTATCAACGAGGCCGGTGCAATGTCAGAGTGGATTGCTGCGGCAACCGCCTACAGCAACCATGGCGTTTCGATGATTCCGTTCTACATCTATTACTCGATGTTCGGTTTTCAGCGTATCGGTGACCTGGCATGGGCTGCTGGTGATATGCAGGCACGTGGCTTCCTGATTGGTGGAACTGCCGGTCGGACTACATTGGCAGGTGAGGGATTGCAGCACCAGGATGGCCATGGCCACCTGGTTGCAAGCACAATCCCTAACTGTGTCTCCTATGACCCCTGTTTTGCATACGAACTGGTCACTATCCTTCACGATGGCATGCGTCGCATGTACGTCGACAAGGACAGGGTCTTCTACTATGTCGCAGTGATGAACGAGAATTATGCCCAGCCCGCAATGCCGGAAGGCAGTGCAGAGGGTATTCTCAAGGGTATGTACCGTTTCAGCGAGGGCGGTAAGGCCAAACAGCGTGTTCAGTTACTCGGTTCTGGCACCATCCTGCGCGAAGTGATTGCTGCAGCAGAACTGTTGCAGAATGACTTTGGCATTGCTGCAGATGTCTGGAGCGTGACGAGTTTCAATGAACTGCGTCGTGACGGCATCGACGCTGAACGCTGGAACATGCTACACCCTGATGAGGCACCCAAACGCAGCTATGTTGAAGAGCAGCTGTCAGGAACAGAAGGCCCTGTCATTGCAGCAACGGATTACATCCGCACCTATGCAGATCAAATCCGTCCTTATATCGATCGCAGTTACTTCACCCTGGGCACCGATGGTTTCGGTCGCTCGGATATGCGTGAAGCACTGCGTCGTTTCTTCGAAGTCAATCGTTACTACATTGCTGTGGCCGCCCTCAAGGCGCTTGCCGATGACGGCGAGATTGCAGCCAGTGAAGTGAAAAAGGCGATTGAGAAATATGACATTAATCCGGAAAAACCCAATCCGGTAACAGTCTGATTGCGGAGAAACTGACAATGACGACAGAAATATTAGTGCCCGACATTGGTGACTTCGCTGATGTCGAGATTATCGAGGTGCTGGTTTCACCGGGTGATACGGTTGACGCCGAGGATTCACTGATTACGGTTGAAAGTGACAAGGCATCGATGGAGATTCCCACGCCAAGTGCCGGTGAGATTGTATCGGTTGCCGTCTCTGTTGGAGACAGGGTGAGCGAGGGCAGCCTGCTGATTACGCTGGAGGAGGGTGGTGATACATCTGCCAGCGTTGAGGAAGAGATAGTAGAAGTGAGGGAAGCTGATGAGGCCTTTGCCGTTACTGAAGTAGCGGAAACTACTCCTGCAGCAGCCGAAACATCACAGACAGTTGAAGTAAAAGTTCCTGATATCGGTGATTTCAACGATGTCGAAGTGATCGAGGTGCTGGTCTCGGCTGGTGATACAGTTGAGAAAGAGCAGTCGCTGATCACGCTGGAAAGTGACAAGGCATCAATGGAGATACCGTCAACCCACGCAGGGGCTATTGACTCAGTTGCCGTATCGGTTGGTGATCGTGTCAGTGAAGGTGATGTGTTCGCTGTTATGACTGCCTCTGGCGCTGTTGCCGCAACTGCTGCTCCGGCTGCTTCAAAGCCTGCCAAGGCATCTGCTCCACAGGCAGCTGCGAGTGAGCCATTGGCGCCTGGTGACACAAACATGAAGCCGGCACCGGTTGAACCGGCACCACCGGAGCGTATAACAAGCGGAAAGGCGCATGCCAGTCCCGCGATCAGGCAGTTTGTGCGTGAACTTGGTGTCGATGTCAGCAAGGTCGTTGGTACCGGTCACAAGGGACGCATTACGAAAGAGGATGTGCAGAATCACATCAAGCGTGTGATTGCTGAACATGATACTAACAAGGCGTCTTCCGGATTCAGTCTGCCGACGGCACCAGAAGTAGACTTTTCCAAGTGGGGTGATGTCGAAGAGGTCGAACTCGGCCGAATCAAGAAACTCTCTGGTGCACACTTGCACCGTGCCTGGCTGTCAGTTCCACATATTACCCAGTTTGACGAAGCGGACATCACCGAGCTGGAGGCGTTCCGCAAGGAGTCGAAGGCGCGTGCAGAGCAGGCGGGTATCAAGCTTACTTTTATGCCTTTTCTGCTTAAGGCGTGTGCCACCGCACTCAAGACAATGCCCGAGTTCAATGCTTCACTGACACCGGATGGCGAACGCCTGATTCTGAAAAAATACGTCAACATCGGCATTGCGGTGGATACGCCAAACGGCCTGGTTGTGCCCGTAGTCAAGGATGTCGATAAAAAGGGTATTTTTGAGATTGGCGCTGAATTAATGGAGATTTCGGCTAACGCACGCGACGGTAAACTGAGACCAAGTGATATGCAGGGTGGCTGTTTTTCCATATCAAGCCTCGGAGGCATCGGTGGAACCCAGTTTACGCCGATTGTCAATGCACCCGAAGTTGCAATTCTTGGTGTTTCCAAGGCCGAAATGAAGCCGGTTTGGGATGGTAGTGAATTCCAACCCAGGCTGATCATGCCTTTCTCACTCTCCTATGATCATCGTGTCATCGACGGTGCACAGGGTGTACGATTTACAACCTACCTTGGCGATTTGCTGGATGATATTCGTCATTTGCTCTTGTAATCATGCCTGCTTTTCTGCAAAATGCTGTGCTGCAGCATAATAAGAAAAGATTATAGTAGACATAAGAAACTGGATGGGGTCTTCCGATAGGAAGATCCCGCCATCTAGAGGAGATGCAGATGCACGCAGAAGTTCTTGTCCTTGGCGCAGGACCCGGAGGCTACACAGCCGCCTTTCGCGCCGCAGATCTTGGAAAGAAAACCGTCCTGGTTGAACGTTATGCCTCTCTTGGCGGCGTCTGCCTGAATGTCGGGTGTATTCCATCCAAGGCACTGCTGCATACCGCAGCGATTATTAACGAGGCAGCCGAACTCACCGAAATGGGTGTTGATTTCGGCGGCACACCGAAAGTGGATCTCGACAAACTGCGTGCTGGAAAGGACAAAGTCGTCGGTCGCCTGACCGGCGGACTTACCGGTATGGCCAAGCAGCGCAAGGTTACCACGGTTCAGGGGCTTGGCAAGTTCACCGGTCCAAATGCCGTTTCAGTTGAAGGTACGCAGGAGATTACGTTTGATGCCTGTATCATCGCCGTCGGTTCACAGGCCGTACAAATCCCGGTTTTCCCGAATGATGATCCTCGCATGATGGATTCCACTGATGCACTCGAGCTGGAAGATGTTCCCGGCAAGATGCTCGTTATTGGTGGTGGCATTATCGGCCTGGAAATGGCAACGGTTTACAGCACCTTGGGTTCATCAATTGATATCGTCGAACTGCAGAATCAGTTGATGCCGGGAGCCGACAAGGACCTAGTCAGGCCGTTGCAGAAACGTCTTTCAGGTAGTGTTAACAGCATCATGCTTGAAACCAAGGTGACTGAGATCAAGGCGCAGAAAAATGGCCTGAAGGTCAGCTTTGAAGGCAAGAAAGCGCCTGAAAAGGCACAAATCTACGATCGTGTTCTGGTTGCTGTTGGGCGTAGTCCTAATGGTGCCAAGATCAATGCCGAGGCTGCAGGCGTCAATGTCGATGAACGTGGTTTCATCGCTGTTAATTCACAAATGTGTACCAATATTCCGCACATCTATGCGATTGGCGATGTTGTCGGCAATCCGATGCTGGCACATAAGGCGACACATGAAGCCAAGGTTGCAGCAGAAGTGATCTGTGGTGAAAAGAGCGAATTTGATCCTCTGACAATTCCTTCGGTTGCCTACACGGATCCAGAAGTTGCATGGATGGGTCTCACTGAGACCGAGGCCAAGGAACAGGGCATCAAGATCGAGAAAGGTGTTTTCCCTTGGGCTGCGAGTGGCCGCGCACTCGGTATCGGGCGCGATGAGGGTTTGACCAAGCTGATTTTCGATCCCGAAACTGATCGTATCCTCGGTGCTGGCATTGTCGGCGTCAACGCAGGTGAGCTGATTGGTGAAACTGTGCTGGCTCTCGAGATGGGCGCAGACATGGCTGATATCGGCCTCACCATTCACCCGCATCCAACCCTGATTGAAACCGTCGGTATGGCGGCTGAAATGGCTGAAGGCACCATCACCGACCTGATACCGCCGAAAAAGCGCAAATAATCAACCGGTGACTCTTTTCTACAGGGAATACGGGGAGCCATCTTCTGGCTCCCCGCTTGTTTTTCTGCACGGCCTGTTCGGTTCATCGGCCAACTGGGGCGGTATCGTCAAGTCTTTCGCCGAGACACATTACTGCATCGTTCCCGATCTGCGCAATCACGGCCGTTCATTCCATGATGATGGCGTTGGATATGGTGCGCAGAGCGGTGATGTTATTGATCTGCTGGAAGAGCTCGATATTGATAAGGCGACCCTGGTTGGCCACAGTATGGGTGGTAAGGTCGCGATGATGGTTGCCTTGCACCTGCCGGAGATGGTCGACCGGCTGGTTGTCGTCGATATGGCGCCAAGACGCTATCAACACAGTTTTGCATCGATTCTCACGGCGTTGAAAAAGATTGACCTCGATAACCTCGAAAACCGCAATGAGGCCGACAACTACCTGGCCAATTTCATCGATGAATCGGGTGTGCGTGCTTACCTTTTACAGAATCTTGTGCGTACAAGTGATGCCTGGCAGTGGCGTATTAATCTCGAGGCACTCTCAAATGGCATTGCCCAGATAACCGGTTTTCCTGTTAACGAAAACAGGCGTTTCAATGGTCCAACGCTGTTTATTCATGGAAATAACTCGGACTATGTCGATGTGGAAGGCAAGGCGGCTATCAGTCACTTTTTCCCTAATGCTGAGGTCAGGGGCATCGACAACGCCGGTCATTGGGTCTATGCAGATCAGCCACAGGCATTCATCAACTCCTTGTCGAGATTTCTGAAGCCACACTAGCCAAAGTTCGTTATAATTCAATGCTTCATTTTTTAAATTAACTCAGGGTGCAAACGCCATGTCCGACGGCATCAACAAAGTCGTTCTCGCCTATTCAGGTGGTCTTGATACTTCTGTCATTCTCAAGTGGCTGGAAGATACCTACAACTGCGAGGTTGTTACTTTCACTGCAGATATCGGGCAAGGCGAAGAAGTTGAGCCGGCGCGTGCGAAGGCAGAGGCGATGGGGATCAAGGAGATCTACATCGAGGATCTGCGTGAAGAGTTTGCACGCGACTATGTATTCCCCATGTTCCGAGCCAATGCCATCTATGAAGGCGAGTACCTGCTTGGCACCTCGATTGCGCGTCCCCTGATCGCCAAGCGTCTGATCGAGATCGCAAGAGAGACGGGTGCCGATGCCATTTCTCATGGTGCGACCGGCAAGGGTAACGACCAGGTGCGTTTCGAACTCGGTGCTTATGCATTGATGCCGGATGTGAAAGTGATTGCACCATGGCGTGAGTGGGATCTGCTGTCACGCGAGAAGCTGATGAACTATGCAGCCGAGCACGGTATTGAAGTCGATTTCGCCAAGCAGAGCGGCAAATCTCCATATTCAATGGATGCCAATCTGCTGCATATCTCCTACGAAGGTGATCTTCTCGAAGACCCATGGAACGAGCCTGAAGAGGATATGTGGCGCTGGAGCGTGTCACCGGAAGCTGCACCGGATGAGCCAACTTACCTCGAGCTGACTTATGAGAAAGGTGACATTGTTGCCATTAACGGCGAAGCGATGTCAGCTGCGACTGTTATGGAAATGCTCAACAAGATTGGCGGCGAAAATGGTGTTGGTCGTGATGACATTGTTGAGAACCGCTATGTTGGCATGAAGTCCCGTGGTTGTTATGAAACACCTGCAGGTACCATCATGCTCAAGGCACATCGCGCGATGGAATCATTGACACTCGATCGTGAAGCAGCGCACCTGAAAGATGAACTGATGCCGCGTTATGCAGAGATAGTTTACAACGGCTACTGGTGGAGTCCCGAGAGGGAGATGCTGCAGGCAGCAATCGACCAGACCCAGCAAGTGGTGAATGGTGTTGTACGCGTCAAGCTCTACAAGGGCAATGTCATCGTGGCTGGCCGCAAGTCGGAAACTGACAGCCTCTTTGATGAAAGCATCGCGACCTTTGAAGATGATGCAGGTGCTTACGACCAGAAAGATGCAGCTGGATTCATCAAGCTGAATGCATTGCGTCTGAGAGTGGCTGCCAAGCGCAGAAAGTAATACTGTAGGAGCCCCGTCCCTGACCACCATGGATGGTGGCCGCTTCTGCGCATCTTGCGCCCGCGGCGACTCACATGGAAGTGGGAAGTGCAGAGGATTTTCAGGAAAAATCCCTGCCATTTGTGCATCCCTGCACGGCAAAATTGCCGGGAACCGTATGGAATGTTTCCGGCGGGGCGATTTCCAAGCAGTGGTGCTACACCCCATTACCCCGTTCGCCACAGCTTCGCCTGATCGTTCAAGCCACGGCGCGAAAGGAACTCGCGTTCTTTGAACGCTCAGACAACCGTTCGCTTCTTCCGTGGCTTGAACGGGCTCCGCTAACGGCGAGCGAGGTAATGGGGTGTAGCGCCTTTTACTTGCAGTAGTCTTGCCTTGGAACGATTGATTGCAGCGATGTGGACACTGTTCCTACACGACGTTGCGCAACATCTCCAGAAGCGCCTTGCGCCTGAACAGCAGGTGAAAACGGCTTCCGCCCAGCTGGTCCCATAAAATCGCACTGCGAATACCAGCGAGCAGCGTTGCCCTGACACGGCTCTGATTATCGGGATTCTCCAGGTGTAACGGATCTCCCTTGACCATGATTCTTGGAGAGAGATCACTGACCTTCTGCTTGTAGATCTCGGCAATTGCCGAAATCGTATTCACATGTGTCAGTTCATACATCTCCAGCTTTTCCTCGATGCGCATGAGCTCATCGTGCATCTGCTGCAGTCGTGTTTCAGCCTTGCCGAGTTTTTTTGCCAGTTGCATCATCGCCATCACCATGTGAGGCACTTCGATCTGCTCTCTGTCTGCATGTGACAGCTGTTGCTCGAGCTCTTTGAAGCCGGGCTGGAGTGGATCAAGACCGCCATATACAGCTTCGGTCGATTCCGCCTCAAACTGGAACAGGGAGGAGAGCAGGGGCGTTGCGGCCTCCTTGTCGAAACGGCCATGGTGTGCAATTTCAGCAACCAGTCGGGCTGACTGGAACATGGCGGCGAGCGGAATAATCAGTTGCTGTTTCATTTAAGTCTGACTGGCCTTTGTGATGATCGCGCCGCCAAGGCAGACGCGCTCATGATAAAAAACGATTGATTGTCCCGGCGTGACGGCTCGCTGTGGCTGATCGAAGATCACTTGTAAACCATCTTCATTTTCCACGACGCGACAGGCTTGCAGGGGCTGGCGGTGCCGGCATCTTGCCATGCAAGTCAGTGGGTAGTCGGGCTGGGCGCCACTGATCCAGTGAGCATCCTGTGCGACTAATGAGCGGGACAGCAAGAGTGGATGATCGTGTCCCTGGACAACGACCAGCTGGTTGCTCTCGAGGCGCTTTTCGGCGACGAACCATGGTGACTCATCGCTGCCCCTGACACCACCGATACCGAGTCCCTGGCGCTGCCCGATGGTGTAGTAGAAAACACCCTGGTGCCCTCCGATGACATCACCTTTCTCTGTAATGATATCACCGGGTTTTGCCGGCAGGTAAGTCGACAGAAAGTCGCGGAAACGGCGTTCACCAATAAAGCAGATGCCGGTACTGTCTTTCTTGTCGTGTGTTTGCAGGTCATGCCGCCTGGCAATCTCCCGTACTTCGCTCTTGTCGATATCGCCAAGCGGAAACAGTGCGTGTGACAGCTGGTACTGGTTGAGCAGATGGAGGAAATAGGTTTGATCTTTGTTGCTGTCACGTGCCTGAAGCAATTGCCAGCTGCCATCCTGCAGCTGATGTGAATCAGCATAGTGGCCGGTTGCAATACGCTTGGCACCGAGTGTCAGGGCGTGTTCCAGAAATGCCTTGAACTTGATTTCACGGTTGCATAACACATCCGGGTTGGGCGTACGACCGGCCTTGTATTCGTCAAGAAAGTGGGCGAATACACTATCCCAGTAGGTATCAGAAAAATTGACCGTGTGCAGCTTGATTCCGAGCTTGTTGGCTACCGCTTCTGCATCGGCAAGATCAACAGTGGCACTGCAGTACTCCTGGGTGTCATCCTCTTCCCAGTTTTTCATGAAGAGCGCTTCGACCTCGTAGCCTGCTTCCAGCAGGCGCAGGGCGGCTATCGATGAGTCGACGCCACCGGAGAGACCGACAATGACTTTTTCCTTGCTCACAGAATTCTTTCCGCACCGTTGAACCAGGTCTCCAGCGGAACGATTCGCGCTGCCATGCCGTTGTCTTCATACCAGCTATCGACAGCGTAGAGATCGCCGCTTCCTTCCTCCTTGATGACTGCTGTCCAGTGCGTGCCGAATATCATGCGATGCCTGACAACGCGATCTTCGACGCTGTGCCACTTGAGTAGCCCGAGGCGCTGCATCTGCTTCAGGTAGGTTGTGGTGTTGCGCGATTCCGCAATACAGTCAAGCTGGCCCTCGGGTTCGACAGTTCCCGGGTTTCGTCCTTTGTCACGCCAGGTTCCGTTCTGGCGACCGACCTGGGATTCGAACCAGCCGATTGCCCGTGCGATCTCCTCGCGTTCTGTTTCCGCATCTTCCGTATAGGCAAAACGCGATTTCAGGAATTCGACTGCATCAGCCGATATGTATACTTTTTCCCTGAAATCGCACCCATAGTCGATACAGGTTTGCAGCGCCAGCATGCCGTTGGCTCCTGTTGTGGTACAGCCCAGTAAAAGAGTTGCGAGAATCAGAATTTGTACTTTTTTCATGGCTGCGTGTTGATCAGTTGTTCTTTGGACGCCATCCTGCTTTCCACTCTTTCAGTGTCACTATGTCAGGCTTGGTGCCATTATCGTGGAACCAGGAATCAACCGCCCACTTCTTTCCACTTCCTGTCTCTTGAATAACTGCGGTTGAATGTGGCCAACCTCCGATGATCAGGAGGCCGCGTTGTGACTTCTTGTAAACCCGGTGGAACTTGAGTAAACCGTCTTTCTCCATCATGCGCATGTAAGAGGTGCTGTTGGTCGATTCGTCTACACAGTCGAGCTGGTTACTGCTGGATCCAAATCCCTTGAGATTGCCACCACGGTCATCCAGAGAGTTAATCTGTTTGCCCACTTCCACTTCCACTTCCA
>NZ_MPRK01000006.1 GCF_002021095.1 Solemya elarraichensis gill symbiont
GGCGTCCGGGGCAATAAAGGCTGTCGAAGATCGAGTGTAAAAGGGCGACTTGGATGTCCCGTTTTACATCACGAGATCAAAGACACGCTTGATACTCCCTGTTTCCACTCGATACTAATCTCTCTTGATCTTCGTAGACGAAGTTGACAGTAATGTTGTTCATGGTATAACCGGCGCCGACTCTCCACTGCGTCCATTCGCCATCAGAGTTCATTGAGCGGCTCTGCGAAGGAGAGACTATGCTGTAACTTATACCGTCGGCAAAATCATCATTGAGATGCTCGTAAGCCGCAGAGAGATAGAGACCGTTGTTGCTGTACATGGCAGCAACTGAGTAACCGTCAGCAAGTCCGTCTGCTCCGCCCGCGCCCTCACCAGGAATGATCGCACCGGCGAAGGTAAGCCCGTTCATGTTTGGACTGATGTAGGCGATCGCGTTCGATGCACGCAGATCAATGAAACCCGGACCGAGTAGTGCATTATTCGTGTTGGTGCTGAAGTTGTAATCACCCAATTGATCACCGAAGAGATCAAGACTGCCTGCAGACATTTTCATCGGTGTGTCTTGGATACCGTAGAGGAAAGTACCCCAGTCGCCAGCCAAGCCGATGTAGGCATTACGAGCACCGCCCCAGGCATTGCCATCAGCCATGTCATAACCTGTTTCAGCTTTCCAGATCAGGCTAAGGCCATTTCCAATGGTCTTCAGTGCCTTTGAAACCGATACGAGAAGCACGGCTTGCGACATACCAGGCATCTTCGTCAGAACCACGATACGGTTCGAAATCGAGCATGTCGATAGATGCGTGAATTTTGCCGTATATAGTTACACCAGCGTTAGCTGCTGGTGCGGCAACAGCAGCAGCGATTGCCGCAGCAATAAAAGTCTTTTTCATTTCAATTCCCCAGATTAAAGTCTGTTCTTGATGACGAGTTAACAACCCTCTAGCCATCTGGTTCTAAATATAGTCTTCTCCATTAATTAAGGCAACAAATACAACCCTGAACCACTTGTTGTATAAATGTAACAATCAGCCACATGATGAATGAGTTGATTCTTGAGTGACCGCTTTTGGCCGAAAGCAGTCATGCGTAATGACGTAACACCAATATGGAGTGAATGTTGATAGGTATGAGCTAATATGCCCAATAATATTGAAAGTGGGTAGAGGCATGTACCTGAAATGGAATGACTACCTCAGTTGCTGCTCCATCTCTGCAACGCGTTTTTCCAGCGCTTCAAGTTTTTCGCGCGTGCGCTGCAGTACTGCCTGCTGGATATCGAACTCCTCGCGCGGTACCAGGTTCAACTTGTTGAAGCCGGACTGCAGCAGGCTGTTGATATGCTGTTCTGTCTCTTGCTGAAGGTTGCTCACGCCAGGCGGTAGGGACTGGCTGATTTTGCGTGACAGGTCGTCAAGTATTTTTGGGTCAAAGATCATGGGTGAAACAATACGCCGGAGACACATGCTTGTCCAGTCTGTTGGCTGACATGTCTAGGGGTGAATTCGCAGGCAAAAAAAATGGCGCAGCGGGGGGGGCTGCGCCTAATTTGGGATAACCACCAAAGGAGGATGGAGGATACTGAATAACTGGTTAGCTATTCAGTATGTAAGAATCATCTAATATAGAACCGGGTTTGTCAAGGCTGATTATTAAATAAATCAATTATATTGATATATATCAATTCAGTAGGAAGATTCAGCTTTTGTCATTCTCAAAGGCGTCGGTATCCGGAATACGCAGACGCTCAACGATTTCGCCCTTGAGCAGGTGTTTATCGACGATTTCATCCAGGTCGCTCGTATCAACCCATGTGTACCAGGTCGCTTCGGGGTAAATCACCATGACGGGACCCTGCTTGCAGCGGTTGAGACAGCCGGCATTATTGATACGACACTGTCCCGGGCCATGGCCGTGAATGTCGAGCTGTTTTGCACGCTGCTTCATGTACTTGCGTGCTGATTCGCTGTCAAAATCCTGGCAACAACCCTTGCCGTCATCACGCTGATTGGTAAAAATGAATAGATGGTATTTGTAATAGGACATGGATTCGATCATCAATCTTGTTTGCCAGATAGTATACTGTCCTTTTCCAGAAATACCTGAATTCTTGAATGAGCCTGACTCCCGATCAACTCCTCGCTGAAGCTGACCGCTGTGTCAAATGTGGCCTCTGTCTTCCGCTGTGTCCGACATACCGGGTGCACAGGGATGAGTCGGAGTCTCCACGCGGCCGGATTGCATTAATCCAGGGATTGCTTGGCGGCATGCTGGATTCTGATGACACCGGTGTTCGGGAAAGTCTTGATCATTGTCTGATGTGCAGACAGTGTGAAGGTGGTTGTCCATCCGGTGTGCGCTACGCGGAAATCATGGATACTAGCCGAGTGTTGTTCGGCTCACCTGTTCCACGCGAACTTGCAGACCGGATTGCGAAACCGAGTAAGGCGCTGTTGGGAGTTGGTCGCTTTTTACAGCGAGCCGGCGCTGGCAAGTTTTTACCGGACGGGGTCAACAAACGCCTGCTTTCACTTGCCAGTCACAGCAGCAGCGCGGAAAAACTTGAACCACTCTACCCGGCACGATCTGAACCCGTTGGTTCGGTTGCGCTTTTTACTGGGTGCCAGGGATCAACCTCGGAACCACAGGTGCTGAAAGCAGCCATTGAATGCCTGACACGCTGCGGTTTTGCCGTTCATATCCCGGAAAAACAGGGGTGTTGCGGTGCTGTCTATCAGCATGCCGGTTATGACGAGGCTGCTGATTCATGTCGTGATCAGAACCAAACAGTATTTGATCACAAGAGCTACTCTTCGGTTGTCACTGTCAGCAGTGGTTGCAGTTTGCAACTGCACGAGCATGGTCGGCTGGACGCACCGGTGCGAGAAGTGATTGATGTGATTGCCTCTCATCTCACCAAGGAGCATTTCAATCGGCCGCAGGATGAAACTGACGACACTGTGAAGCGACGCATTGGCGTAATGATTCCCTGTACGCAGAAAAAGCTCGGTGGAGAAAAGGTAGTCTATCAACTGCTGGGACTGCTGCCCGATTGTGACATCATCGACCTTAATGGGCTGGGCTGCTGCGGTGCTGGCGGTCTGAATATGGTGCTCTTCCCGCATGAGGCCGAGCAGGTTGCGGGACCCCTGCTGGAAGAGATCAGGGCAGCGCGGCCTGATGTAATTGTGACTTCAAATGTCGGCTGCGCAATGCAGTTGCTTGGACAGGGATTGGGCATTCCTGTGCAACATCCGCTAGAATTGATTGCAGAAGCTTTCAGGTAATTATGATGAAACGACACTATTCACCTCTGGACCAATTTGTAATGGGACTCGACCAGGCCATCGAAACTGTTTTCGGAACACCGAAAGTGACGGAAAGGAAGAATCCGGCCATTGGTGTAGCGGAAACAGAGGAGATGCCCGAGCAGACGCGTGACCACACAGCGCGCCTGATGCGGATTAACCATACGGGCGAAGTCTGTGCACAGGCGCTTTATCAGGGGCAGGCTGCAACTGCGCGCGATCCGTCGGTGCGTGAAAGTATGGAGCGCTCTGCACAGGAAGAGAACGATCATCTTGTCTGGTGCGAAACCCGCATCAAGGAACTGGGTGGTCGCACCAGCCTGCTCAATCCCTTGTGGTATGCAGGTTCATTTACGATTGGTGCTGCGGCCGGTATCGCCGGTGACAAGTGGAGCCTCGGTTTTGTTGCGGAGACCGAGCACCAGGTCGAGTCACACCTGGATTCTCATCTTGCCGAAGTACCTGACGACGACAAAAAGACGCGTGTCATTCTTGAGCAAATGAAAGAGGATGAGATCAGTCACGCCGACAAGGCGCTTGCCAAGGGTGGGGTGGAACTGCCGCTGCCGATTAAAAAGGCAATGAAGCTGATGTCAAAAGTGATGACGACTTCGGTTTACCGGCTCTAACAGATCAGATCAGAAAAACCGTCGCCAGACCGAGGAAGGCGAGAAAGCCGACGATGTCGGTGACGGTTGTCAGAAACACGCCCCCGGCCAATGCCGGATCAATATTGAATTTATCAAGTATCATCGGAATCAGCGCACCGCTGACTGCTGCAAACAGCAGGTTGATGGTCATTGCCACTGCAATCAACCAGCCGATCGAAGTGTCGTTGAACCAGAGTGTCGCTATGACGCCGACAGTTGCCGCCCATAGCAGGCTGTTCAGAAAGCCGACAGCAAACTCCTTGCGTAACAGCCATCGCAGGTTTTTCAGAGAGAGTTGCTTAAGTGCAATACCGCGGATCGCAAGGGTCATGGTCTGGGTGCCAGCAATACCGCCCATGTTGGCGACAATCGGCATCAGTACTGCCAATGCGACCAGCCTCTCTAATGTCGCCTGGAATTGACCGATTACCCAGGAGGCGAGAATGGCTGTTACAAGGTTGACACCGAGCCAGACAGCGCGACGTCTTGCACTAGTGAAGACGGGTGCAAACATGTCCTCGTCCTCCGAGAGACCAGCCTGTCCCATGAATTGGTGTTCACCCTCTTCACGGATAACGTCGACGACGTCATCGATGGTAATACGTCCCAGCAGGCGTCCGTCATCATCTATAACAGGTGCCGATACCAAGTCATGGCGCTCGAATCGTGCAGCAACCTCGGTGTCCGGCTTGGAAACAGGTATTGGCACAAAATCGACACTCATTACCTCCGCAACCGTGTCACTCCTGTCTCCAGTGACTAGGCGTGCAAGTGGTAGCATGCCAAGGTAACTATCATCACGGTTGACGACGATCAGGGCATCTGTGCTTGAGGGTACGCGGTCACCCAGTTGTCGCATGTAGCGCAGCGCGGTGTCGAGTGTTACCTCCGGCCTGATGGTAACGGTATCGACGTTCATCAGGCCGCCGGCAGTATCTTCCGGGTAGGAGAGTACGGTCTCAAGACGATGACGTGATTGCGCATCAAGCGAGGCGAGTACCTCGTTGGTGACAGTGGCTGGAAGTTCCTGGATCAGGTCAGCGAGGTCATCGGGATCAAGGTTTGCGGCGGCCGCTGCAATGTCGGCTGCGTCCATCTTGCTGACCAGGTCATCACGAACGTCATCTGCGAGGTGGACAAGGACTTCGCCGTCCTTCTCCTGTACGAGCCCCCACATGATCTCGCGTTCGGCAAGAGGAAGACCTTCCAGCAGGTGTGCAATTTCGCCAGGCTGAAGCGCGTTGAGGAGGCCGCTGACCTTGTGCATGGTACCGCTGTCCAGCATCTCCTGGACACGATGCAGGCGTGAATTGTCTTCCTGGTTCGCGGCGTTCATGTGTCTACCAGTTATCCGATCGTGTAACGCTATCGTACAAGTTTAACGCAAGCACGACGATGTGTGTTCGTTCTTTGTCAGGCTACTCTATTCCGACTCACCAAATTTGTCATTGATGAGTGCCTCGAGTGCATCGAGTGCATCGAGTGCATCTTCGGCATCATCTCCATTCGCCTCGAGGGTAATCGTTGTGCCACGCGAGGCTGCCAGCATCATGACGCCCATAATGCTCTTGGCATTGACTTTCTGTCCGTTTTTCTCGACCTGTATCAGGGATGAAAAGCGACTTGCTGTGGCAACAAATTTTGCCGCAGCCCGCGCATGCAGGCCGAGCTTGTTGATAATGGTGAGTTCTCGCTGGGACATATTTATTTCCTGCTGTTCAGTCAGCCTGGGGCTCGATAATTGCTGTTTTCCCGCCATCAACAGCGATACTCGCAAGGGCCTGTGCATTCTCTTGCTGGTAATTGAGTGCCCGGATCAGCATCGGGAGATTAATGCCGGTTACAAGTCTGTTTTGAGGATTTGAATCGGCGATGCGTTTTGCGATGTTCGACGGGGTGGCGCCAAAGCAGTCAGTCAGCACCAGGACTCCCTGTTCACCTGCAACCGGCTGCAACATCTGTATGCCTGTTGTAACCGCGTGTTCAACATCGGCATCTGCTTCGATATCAAGGCAGATCAGTTGCTCGTACTGTCCGCTAAGGATATGGCTTGCGGCCTCGCAATAGGCAGAGGCGAGAGGAGCATGTGCGATGATTATGACTGCTGTTTTCATGGGAGTTCCCGATGGCGAATTGTAACCTGATCATCAAGCATGTCTGTTAGCTGTTTATACAGTTGTTCGGCAATAAAAACTGATCGGTGCTGACCACCAGTGCAGCCGATGGCGATTGTCAGGTAGGCACGTCCCTCGCGCTTGTAAAAAGGCACCCAGTCACCGACAAGGTGCATTAGCTGGCCAATAATCTTTTCCGTCTGCGGTTCCTGCAGAAGAAACTCTTTAACCGCCAGGTCTCTGCCAGTGAGTGGGCGTAACTCACTCTGCCAGTGGGGATTGGGAAGGCAACGCATATCGAAAACCATGTCAGCATCTTCTGCTGTGCCGTATTTGAAACCGAAGGACTTGATCTCTATTTGCAGACTGTGGGCGAGTTCTGCGACCTCGGCGAGGATTTTACGACGCAGTTCATGCAGGTTAAGATTCGAGGTGTCGATAATGAAGTCTGCACTGTTGCAGACAGGCGCGAGGATATTTCTTTCGCTCTCAATCGCAGCGGGTAGCGGTCTGTTTTCAGCTGTCAGCGGGTGTCTGCGGCGGGTCTCGTTGTAGCGACGCAGCAGGCTTCCGGTATCTGCCTGCAGGAACAGGATGCGGCACGCAAGACGATCGCTGTTAAGGGATGAGCAAACTTCTGGCAGTGTTGCCAGCTCGCTCTCTCCGGTCCTGATGTCGATGCCGATTGCAATATCCTGGTGCAGACTGTTGTCATGCTGCAGAAGTCTTTCCATGGTTGGCGACAGGAGTGCGAGGGGGAGATTGTCTATACAGTAGTAGCCGGGGTCCTCAAGGGTGCGTAGTGCAACTGTTTTGCCTGACCCGGAGAGGCCGCTGACGATGATCAGTTTCATCAATTTTTACGAGAGAGAATCCGGTTCGGCAAGTATAACGCCGTTACTGCAAGTGACTCAACGGGAATCATTCTTCCTTGGTTGTATCACTAATCGCCTTGCGTTGACGGTTGATGAAGTCTTCGCTTGCCTCGTAGCCTTGCTGGCGCAGCATATACTGGCGTACCGCGGTTTCGACGATGATTGCCATGTTGCGTCCAGGTGCCAGTGGCACGGTCACCTTGGGAATCTCTAGTCCAAGTACGTTGCGGGTAGAGTAGGTCCCGGTGAGGCGGTCAAGACGGGCGAGCGTGCTGTCGTCCATCTGCGCGATGTGGATGATCAATCGCAGGTACTTGCCCTTCTTGATTGATGTGTCACCAAACATGCGGCGCACATTGAGGAGTCCAAGACCGCGAACCTCGATGAAATCCTGTAGTAGCGGCGGACAGACTCCGGTGACAATATCTGGTGCTATACGGGAAAATTCGGGTGCATCATCGGCAATCAGGCGATGTCCACGCGTGATCAACTCAAGCGCCAACTCACTTTTACCAACGGCAGCCATACCTGTCAGGAGCACGCCGGTTCCGAAGACTTCCATGAATACACCATGGATGGTATCGCGTTCGGCAAGCGCCTGGGAGAGGTAGTAGTTGAGATGGTTGGCGACGAGTCTGTCGCTTATGCCTGTTTGCAGCAATGGTGTGTCTGTGGTCTCGGCAGAATCGAGCAATTCTCTCGGAGGCTCGACGCCATCTGTGCAAATAATCGCTGCAGGCTCGGCAAAAAAGAGTTGCCTGTATGATTCGCGGCGTATCGAGTCCAGCAGTCCATCGAGGTAGGCGATCTCCTCGGTGCCGATCAGCTGAATCTGGTTTGGATGAATCAGGTTGAGAGAGCCGGCCAGCGGCTGGCCCTGGTAGTCATCCCGGTCGCTGATGACCAGATCACGACGATTCGCGCCCGTGGTCCATTTCAGTTGCAACCTGCTTCCGAGTGCATCGACAAGCTCACCTATACTGGTATTACTTGTAATATCAGGCATTGATCATTACCCGGTTAACAACTGCAGTACGGCTTCAGGTGTTTCAGCGCCTGAGAGTTCCTGTCGCAGTGACTCCTGGTTAAATATGGTCGCGATACCAGCAAGCAGTTTCAGGTGCTCATCGGTTGCTTCCTGCGGCACCAGCAGGGCCACTACCAGCTTCACACGATCTCCGTCGGGACTGTCGAAGTCAACGGCCTCGGCAAGGCGAATGAATGCTGCACAGGGTTGTGCAAGGGATTCGATTCGCGCATGGGGCAGGGCGACAGCATGGCCGAGCCCGGTACTGCCAAGTCGTTCACGTTCGAGCAGTTTTTCGAAGATTTCATTTTGCTCGCTCTCATCATTCGAAAAGAGCTTGGCAAGTGCCTCGAGCAGGCGTTTCTTGCTGCCGAGATTCGCATCAAGCAGTACGCGGTGCGGATCAAAAAGTGATGCTGGTAATGACATTACTGGTTAGTCTGCTGTTATGAACGATGATTCTTCATTTTCTCTTTGTATTTCAGCAGCTGTCGATCAAGCTTGTCGACAAGGCTGTCAATTGCAGCATACATATCTTCATTTTCAGCCTCGGCGAAGATATCGTGGCCGCTGATGTGGAATGATGCTTCTGCCTTCTGGCGCAGTTTTTCGACATCGAGAACGACATGGATGTTGGTGACGTGGTCAAAGTGACGCTCGATCCTGTCCATTTTTGAAGTAACGTAATCACGCAGTGAATCAGTGACGTCGATGTGTCGGCCTGTCAGGTTGATTTGCATTATTTTCTCCTTATCAAATCAGACGTTTTCTGTCGCTTGAGGACGGAATCGCCATGGATTCGCGATATTTTGCGACTGTTCGGCGGGCTATCGCAATACCCTGGTCTTTTAGCTGAACGGTAATCATGTTATCGCTCAACGGCTTGTCTGGCTGCTCTGCGCCGATCATTTTTTTGATCTTTGCGCGGATCGCCGTGGCTGAACACTCTCCGCCAGCATCTGTGCCCACGTGGCTGGAGAAGAAATATTTGAGTTCAAAGATTCCTCTTGGTGTCAGCATGTATTTGCGTGTTGTAGCACGCGAAATTGTTGATTCGTGAATACCCAGCTCCTCGGCCAGTTCGCGCATCACCATCGGACGCATCGATTCCGGGCCATGTTTGAGGAATTCAATCTGGCGCGTGACAATCTGCTCGGCTACCCGTAGCAGGGTGTCATGACGACTCTCCAGGCTTTTCAGTAGCCAGCGCGCTTCCTGCAGGTGGTTGCGCATGGTCTGGTTGTCCTGCCCTTTGGCCCCTCGCTTGATCATTGCCGCATATAGCTGGTTAATTCTCAGGCGCGGCATGTGGTCGCTGTTGAGTCTTACCTGCCAGTGCCCCTTGTCGCGGCTGACAATGATATCAGGTTCAATATATTCTGTGGTATTGGCGCTGACGGCGCCGCCGGGTCTCGGGTTGAGTGAGCGGATCAGTTCGAGTATCGCGGCGATTTCATCATCATCAGCATCCAGGTGCTGCCTGATCCTGTCACGCTGCAGATTGCCGAGGTCGCCGAAGTGTTTGTCGACGAGCTTGATAGCCTGTTGCAGGTGAGGTGTTGTTGCCTCAAGCTGGAGGAGTTGCAGCAGCAGGCATTCACGCAGATCCCTGGCACCGACGCCAATAGGGTCAAACTCATGGATCTGCAGCAGTGCACCCTCCATGTCATCTCCAGTTACACCCTCTTCCGAGAGTTGTTCCCCGAGTTCCTCAAGCGTGGTCCTTAGATAGCCGTCATCGTCGATTGAATCGATGATGACGGTTGCTGCAAGCTGCTCTTCCGGTGTCAGGGTGGCAAGCGCGAGTTGCTGGGTGAGATGTTCGCGCAGGGAGATATCCTGATTGGCGCTGCTGTTTTCGTAGAGCCTGTCCCTGTCCTGCTGTGACTGGTTGCCGGCAGAGGAGGGAAGTGTTGCATTTTCGTAGATGCTGGACCAGTCGGTGTCGACCGGTAGTTCATCCGGCATGTTGTCCTCACGGGTACCGAGTTCGATTTCGCTGTTGTCGCGGCTTTCATTTGCCTGCGTTTCTTCACTCTTCTCCTCATCGATTTCAAGCATCAGGTTGGAATCGAGTGCTTCTTGGACCTCTTCCTTCAGCTCAAGCGAAGACAACTGCAACAGGCGAATTGCCTGCTGCAACTGTGGCGTCATGGAGAGTTGTTGACCGTGACGTAACTGAAGACCTGGTTTCACGACCTTCTGCCCGCCCCGAGTGTATAAATCAATTTGAACCCTTGTTTCATCTGAAACGCTTTCCTGTATTAAGTCTAGCGCATTCGGCGGATATGAGACAGGAAATGAAGGGTTTTGTTGCGCTGCGAAAATGGTGGTGGTCTCCATTCATGGGGCAGTTTACATGCGAAAATCATGTCCCAGGTAGACTTCCCTGACCTGGTCATTATCAAGAATCAATTGTGGACTGCCTTCGGCGAGTACTTCTCCTTCACTGACGATGTAGGCTCGGTCACATATACCGAGGGTTTCGCGCACATTGTGGTCAGTGATCAGTACGCCGATGCCCTCACTGGCAAGCTCCCTGATAATCTCCTGGATATCCTTAACCGAGATCGGGTCGATGCCTGCAAATGGCTCGTCGAGGAGAATGAAGGCCGGCTCCATGGTCAGGCTACGGGCAATCTCCAGGCGTCGTCTCTCACCACCGGAGAGACTCATCGCCTGGTGTTTACGCAGGTGGCTGAGGTTGAACTGGCGCAGCAGGCTGTTGCAGATATCCTCGCGCTGTACCTTGCCCAGTTCACGGCGTGTTTCAAGGATTGCCAGCAAATTATCCTCGACACTCATGCGGCGGAATACTGATGGTTCCTGCGACAGGTAACCGATGCCAAGACGCGCACGCTGGTGCATTGGCAGTGCCGTAATGTCGTTTCCGTCCAGAAGCACTTCTCCACCATCGGCGGAGACAAGCCCGACGATCATGTAAAAACTGGTCGTTTTGCCGGCGCCATTTGGCCCCAGCAGACCGATGACTTCACCCTGTTGCACGATGGTGGAGATGTTATCGACAATGGTGCGCTGACCATACTTCTTGGTCAGAGAGCGCGCCTCGATTGAGATCATCTCTTTGCGTCTCCGGACTTGATCACTGTGCGGACGCGGCTTGATGTTGATTTCTTGTTGCCGGCCGTTGCAATACCGGTTTTCAGGTTGACGCTGATGGTGTCGCCGCTGACAGTGTTGCCGTTTTGAGTTACCTTGGCGTTTTGCTGAAGTACCAGGGTTTCGAGGTCGATATCGTATCTCCCCTGCCTGGCTTCACCCGAAATGCTTTTTCCATCCACCGCTGCCTGTTTGAACCTGATTGGTGAACCGCTGACGCGGACAATGTGACCGCCATCGTCTTTCTCCGCAATGGTTAACTTGCTGGCATTGATGGTGATATCGGTATGGCGGACTACCACATTGCCTGTGTAGACTAGAGTGCCGTTCTCGCCGTTGTGTTCAACGGTATTGGATGATATTTCCACCTCGCCGTCGCTTTGCTGTGCGACGCTGTTGGCGGCAAGGCTGATGCTGAAAAGCGTCAGAAGAGTGAGTAACAGTTGTCTCATGGCGTGTAACGGCTCCTTGCGTTGGATAGCAGGCGAATTCGCGTCGGGCCATCGAACCAGATGTCGATGCCAGTACCGCTGGTCACCTGCGAGTCGCTTTCGATGGTCGTGAAGGCATCGCTGTGTGCGTACTTTTTCTCATAATCGATTGATACGTCCCGGCTGGTGATATGCGCCGCTTGATTGTCGGCAGATGCCTCCCTGTCGACATGAACATTGCCGTGCAGTATCGCCTGTTTGTTGTTATTCATCAACGTCGCCCTGTCAGCATCAAGTAGCAAGGGGCTGCCTTTCTCCTGGCGGACAAGCAGTGATGCATCGACAACTTCAGATGTTTCATCAGTGTAATGTATTACCCGGCTTGCTTGTGTCAGGTAGCGCTGTTTTCCGTCACTGTCGGTGACCCTGATCAGTGCGTTACGGAATTCAGCGTCGGCATAGCGTGCCTGGTCTGCTATCGATGCAGATGAGGCACTCAGCCTCTCCTCAAGATGCGAGACAAACAGTGCAATACCGGCACCGGCAAGTATCACCGGAACGAGGACGGAGGTGGCTCTGTTCATTGCAGATAGCTTTCCAGGATCGCAGGCAACAGGCCCTTGGCGTCAAGGATCATTTCGCACACATCACGAGCTGCACCGTGTCCGCCGCCCGAGGGTGTCTGCCAGTGGGCATGCTGTTTCACGTAGGGGTGTGCGTCATGCACTGTTATGGCAAGGGCGACACGTTTCATCACTGGCAGATCAATCACATCATCGCCGACGTAGGCAATTTCGTTATCGTCGAAACCGGTCAGATCCTTGATCTCCTCGTAGGCGGGAAGTTTTTCCCTGCGGCCCTGTAGAACATGCGGTATGCCAAGGTTATTCATGCGGTGGGTGACAACGTTTGACTCTCTGCCGGTGATGATGGCGGCCTCAATACCATTTTCGAGTAGCATGCGAATACCATGGCCGTCTTTTGAATTGAAAGCCTTGTACTCCTGCCCGTCGTCGCCAAAAAAGAGTGAGCCGTCGGTGAGTACGCCATCGACATCAAATATGACCAGTCTTATCTGGCGCGCTTTTTCAGTGAGATCCTGCATCGTGATAGCCAATATCTAGTTAACTCGTCTGATTATCGCGTTTCTGTCAAAGGATTGCATCCATTCTCTTGTAGAATGTCTTCAACCGACGGGAGCGAATTAATGGCGCAGGAACTCTTATTTATTCTTTTTGTGTTCGCAGTTGTCTGGCTGTGGCTGGATAGTGCGCGTGCGCGCGAGATTGCGACAGAGTTGGCGAAAGTGCTGTGCCAGCGCAAGGGAGTGCAGTTTCTTGATGGTACCGTTGCGCTGCGGCGTCTGCGCCTGTGTGACATGGGGAGCGGCAAACGCATTGCCAGGGTATTCAACTTCGACTATGCGGATGAGACCGGGGCGCGCTACCAGGGGAATATTCAAACCTGTGGCCGTGAGGTTACGGATGCCAGCCTCGGGATATATATCCAGGAGTAAAGGAACCTAAGGTTCCTGAACTTCCCTGCTATTTGACCACTTTCAGAGAAGGGCCACCCGGGGGCTTCTTTGGTGGCTCTTCCTCTTCGACCGTCTCTGTCTCTTCGGCAGCGGTGGGCTCGAACAGCATTCCCTGTCCGTTCTCGTTGGCGTAGATGCCAAGCACCGCATCCGGTGAAAAGGAGATTGCGAAGGGTGTACCGGAGAAACGTGCGCTGAAGCTGATCAGTTCGTTGTCCAGTTGCAGATTCTGCACCGCGCCGGGACTGATGTTGAGAATGATCTGGCCATTCTGTACATGCTGTTCCGGCACCAGTGTGTCCGGGAAGTCCGCATCAATCAGCAGATGCGGGGTCAGGTCATTATCGAGGATCCAGTCGAAAAAGGCCCGGATCAGGTAGGGCTTACTCGGTGTCACATGCGCATCTCTTTTTCTGTTTCTGTCAGGCTGCGGGCAAACCCGGGGCGTTCAAACAGTCGCTTGGCATAGCCGAGTACCTGGGCAGATCCCGTTCCCTTGAGCTCGATACCGAGAGTCGGCAATCTCCACAGCAGGGGTCCGATCGTAGCATCAACGAGGCTGTACTCTTCACTCATAAAATAAGGCTTGGACGCCATGATAGGGCCGGTAGCGAGCAGGGTCTCGGTGAGTTCCTTGCGTGCCTTGGTGGCATTTTTTCCGCCCGCTTCTATAGCGTTGACCAGCGAGTACCAGTCCTTCTCAACCCGGTGCAGGTAGAGGCGAGTGTTGGCACGGCTGACAGGATCAATTGGCAACAGTGGTGGATGCGGATAACGCTCATCAAGGTATTCCATGATGATGCGTGAATCATACAGAGCCAGGTCACGGTCCAGGAGGGTCGGCAGGGTGCCGTAAGGGTTTACCTCAACCACATCTTCAGGAAGATGTAGCGGATCGCTGTCGAGGATGTCTACGGTAATGTTCTTCTCGGCCAGAACAACGCGTACGCGGTGGCTGTAGATATCTGCTGAATCTGAGAATAGGGTCATGACGGTACGTCTGTTCGTCACTGCTGCTGGCATTCGGTCTTCCTCTGGCTGGGCCGCCCGTCACGGGCGTCGTGCGTAATGGACTAAACAAAGAAGCCCAGTATAACAGACTGGGCTTCTTTGCGGGTGAGGAGGGAAAAGACGATTTAGTGAACGTCTTTCCAGTACTCCTTCTTCAGCATGTAACTGACCACGAACAGCAGGGCCAGGAACAGCAGCACCATGATGCCGGTTGAGTGGCTCTTGGCCTTGGTCGGCTCAGCCATATATGTCATGAAAGTGACCAGGTCACGGATCATTGCATCATATTCAACTGGTGTCATGCTGCCTTCGGTGACCTGCTCAAAGCCTGCGAAGACTTCGTGAGTGCCACCATGACCATCGTCTTCCTCGTGATAGACCGCCTTTTGCATGCCCTGCAATTCCCACAACACGTGTGGCATGCCGACATTATCAAATACGGTGTTGTTGACACCGAAAGGACGGCTTTCATCGACATAGAAAGCGCGCATGTAGTTGTAGATCCAGTCAGGACCACGCAGACGTGCCTCAAGGGTCAGGTCTGGCGGTGGTGCGCCAAACCAGTTGGCTGCGTCACTAGGAGCCATGGCGACTTTCAATAGGTCTCCAGGTTTGGTATTGGCATGCATCAGGTTAGACTTCAGCAGGTCCTCCGGAACGCCAAACTCCTGCATACGCTGCCAGCGCTCGTATTGCATCGAGTGGCAGTTGAGACAGTAGCTGACAAAATAGTTGGCGCCACGCTGCAGGGCGGCATTGTTGCCAGTATTGACGTTGGCAGGATCGTTAGGATGAATTGCCCCGCCACCAGCAGCAAAAGCTGTCAGTGGTGCCAGCAGGGCCAGAGCAAGAATCAGCTTTTTCATTTGGTTACCCTCTCTGGTACAGGCTTTGAGACTTCAGGCTTCAGCCAAGGTTTAATGCCAAATACGGCGAAGTGAATGATAGCAATAACTGACACGGCCACCTTGACGGTCGTTGAGCCGTCAGCACCGCCGGAGAACATCCACCAAAAGTAGAGAGTAGCAATCGTTGAGACAGCCATCATCATAAAATAGAGGCTTGTCATCGTGGTTTTGCTGCTTGTCTCACGGGTGTAGGTCGGCATCAGGAAGAAGAAACTGAAATAGATCAGCGTCAGAACCTGTGCCCACAGTGTGCGGTTAGCATCTGCCGCAACCACGCCGAGGTAACCAAGAACCATGAAGGTAACGACGAAAGCACCGAGGGCATACTTGAACAGCGGGCCCTTGTAGCGGTGCGATTTGGCATTACTCTGATCCAACCACGGTAGCAGGAAGAAGACCACGATTGCGAGGCCCATGGCGATAACGCCCCACACCTGGGTTCCCGCGAAGCTGGGAACAGCACGCAGGATTGCATAGAAAGGTGTGAAGTACCAAACAGGTGCAATATGCTCAGGTGTCTTCAGCGGGTTGGCCGGTTCGAAGTTTGGCGCTTCAATGAAGTAGCCGCCTGCTTCAGGTGCGAAGAAAATAACACCGGCAAAGAACATCAGGAAGACGACAACGCCGACGATATCCTTGACCGAGTAATAGGGATGGAACGGTATGCCATCTCTTGGAATGCCGTTCTCGTCCTTGTTTTTCTTGATCTCGACACCATCAGGGTTGTTAGAGCCAACCTTGTGAAGTGCGACGATGTGCAGGAACACCAGTGCTGCGAGAATAAATGGCAGCAGGAAGTGCAGTGCAAAGAAGCGGTTCAGGGTTGCGTCAGAGATAACGTAATCACCACGAATCCAGACTGACAGGTCTTCACCGATAACCGGGATTGCGGAGAACAGGTTAACGATAACCTGGGCGCCCCAGAAAGACATCTGACCCCATGGAAGCAGGTAACCCATGAAGGCGGTTGCCATCATTACCACATAGATGACGGCGCCAAACAGCCAGATCATTTCGCGCGGATTCTTGTGCGATCCGTAGAGCACGCCTCGGAACATATGCAGGTAGATGACGATAAAGAATGCCGATGAACCGGTTGAGTGCATGTATCGAATCAGCCAGCCCCACTCGACATCACGCATGATGTATTCAACTGATGCAAACGCGAGTTCTGCATCCGGCTTGTAGAGCATTGCCAGCCATACACCGGTCAGAATCTGGTTGACCAGTACCAGCATGGCGAGTGATCCGAAAAAGTACCAGAAGTTGAAGTTCTTCGGCGCATAGTATTCAGCGAGATGTTCGTTCCACACTTTTGTCAGTGGGAAACGGTCATCGATCCAGTTCATAAGGCTCATGCTGCACCTCCGTCGTCACCAATAAGTACCAGGTTGTCATTAAGGAACTGGTAGGGAGGAATGACCAGGTTGGTCGGTGCTGGTACGCCCTTGTAGACGCGACCGGCGAGGTCGAAACGTGAACCATGGCATGCACAGTAGAAACCACCGAGCCAGTCAGGACCAAGGTCAGCCGGAGCGACTTCTGGCCTGAAGGCTGGTGAGCAGCCAAGGTGTGTGCAGATACCGACAGCGACCAGGTATTCCGGCTTGCGTGAACGGTGTCCGTTTTGAGCATATGCAGGCTGTTGGGGAGCCTCGGAGTTTGGATCAGCCAGTTTGCCTTCCAGAGTCTTCATGTCTTCCAGGGCCTTGTCAGTACGACGCACAATCCAGACAGGCTTGCCGCGCCACTTGACCCTGATCAGTTGACCCGGCTCCATTTTGCTTATGTCCGCTTCGACCGGTGCACCCGCGGCTTTCGCCCTGGTGCTCGGGTTCCACGACTTCAGAAATGGCACTGCAACTCCCACTGCACCGACAGCGCCGATAACGGCGGTTGTCGCAGTGAGGAAGCGGCGCTTCTTGAGGTCAGCCCCTTCGCTCATAGTAGTATCTCCACGATTTTCACTAGGATATGTCATCTGGTCAGGCTGCTCTATACGCGTGGCAACCGATTTCAGGAGAGATGCGATCAAGTAAAATCAGAATATTCGCATCTACTCCAAAAATAATCCCGGAATTGTCCAACAGTCGGGGTCCCGGGTCAAGAAAGATGTCGGAAAATTGCCTAATAAGTCAATAGATTTGCGATATATCAACCCGGGTTGAGGAGTTTCATTACCAGACAGATGCGAGTGGGAATGATTCACACTGGATACCTTTTCAAGTCCGACTGAAATGCCCCAATTTTCATCCGGTTTCAAAAAGGGATTTTATCTCTTGGCGATGTCAGCCTGCATGCGATAGGATCATGCGTCGACATTCTTGTGTGTTACAGGGAGTCGGTGCAAAAAAATATAACAATACGGTTGGAGAAAAAGCGTGAGTGTACTGCTTGAATTATCCGGGAAGCCGGGCGTTATCGCCGTGGGTGAGTATTCCTATCGGGGTGACCGGTTTTCCGTCAAGGGCGAACTTTCCGACGAGATGGCAAGAATGGCTTCGATCATGTGTCGTACGACAACCATGAGCGAACACATGCAGGCCCGAATCCTGGATTCCTTTTGCCCGGATTGTGGTATTTTGCCGCCGCAGGGATGGATTGTCCGTGGTCCGATGTTCACTGTCTGCAACATCGCAAATGTTTTCTGTTTTCTCGATAATAATACAGGGTCCCTGAACGAGATTGTCGCACTCATGCGACAGCGCCTGGGCGACACTGATCCGAACCTGATCTGAGGAGTAGTCATGATTACTATGAATAAACTGATGTCTCTGAATGGAGCCATTGCTGCCTTCCGTTTTTCTGATCAGGGAGAACTGGAAGAACACCTGATTGGCGGTGGTGCCAATATTAATGAAGATGCGCTCGACCTGCTCGACCTGCTCGCACATGTTTGCCAGGCAAATCTCTCGATCGCCACCATGCAGGCGAGGGGATGGGAAAAGGTTTCTGGTCAGGGTGGTTTCTATCCGGTCGAGGGTTTCACCGTGATCGGGCTCGAATGGAGCGCGGTTGCACAGGGTAATTACGGAGTGGTTCTGAAGAACGAGGGCGCCGATTACCAGACAGCTTTCAACCTTCTCGGTGGAGGGGGTGAGTCGTGATCAAGCGCCTGCTCGCATCTGACGGTGTTCTCGCCGTATGCAGTTTTCGTGATGATGGCGCCCACCTGGAAGGCTATGGTTTCATGCCTGACGAAATGCTGCGGGCGTTGACCGGTTTCGCACATGAGTACAAGCGCATTGTGCAAGGCAATCAGGATCAACTATCGATGTTTACCCAGATGCGTGGCTGGACTCCGCCGGCGGGTTGGATCGTGCGCGGTAAACTCCTGACAGTCTGCTCGGTCGCAAACATGGTTTGCGTGGTTGAGAATGCCGAGGGGCACCTCAACAGCATCATGCGGGAGTTGCAGGAGCTGGCTCGCAGCTGAGGCAGCAAGTTGGTTATTAGTCTTTAGGTTTGACAGGGATTTCCCACGTTACCGTTTAGCAACTGACAGTTAACGACGACTAACCACCGGCATCGGATTATTTCGCCGCCACCCCTCGTCCTCACCAAGCCAGTGCCACTGCTGTGAATCACTGATGGTTCGAATCGACTGCGAACTCTCTTTCAGGTAATGGAGCCTGACCTTGATGACCCAGGTGTTTTCTTCGATCTGCACCGCCGGGGTGAGTTGTTCCATATCAACGGCGCGCATGCCGTAGCGGGACGGTAGGTTTGCCGTTTCAGGCTGAATAAAAAAAGCCAGTTGACTCTCCGGTGCTTCCCAGCGCAGGGCGTGCTTGAACAGTGTCAGGGTGTCATGAAAGCTCTGTTCACGTTTTTTTTGCATACTTCCGCAGGCGGCCAGAATAGAAATCAGGCTGAGAATCAGAAGTCGAGAGAGAATCTTTTTTGAAGAGTGCATGCGCAAGTGACCCGGCATATGTCAGAATGAGCTGAATTATGATCATAACAAAACCTTCATGACAAGTAGCGAAGCCCCCCTATTACCCGTTGTCAGTATCGAAACAAACAACTGCATAATCGATATTCTGGGCACGGCACATGTATCGAAAAGCAGCGCCGATGATGTGCGTCATCTGCTCGACGTGAACGACTATGACGGCGTCGCAGTTGAGCTGTGCCATGGTCGATACCAGGCACTGACAGACCCGGATGCCCTCAGCCGTATGGACCTCTTTTCGGTTATCAAGAGTGGCAAGACCGGCCTGGTTGCAGCGCAACTGGCGCTTGGTGCTTATCAGCAACGTCTTGCGGAACAGTTCGGTATCGAACCCGGTGCTGAGCAGCGAGCAGCAATCAAGGTGGCACGCGAACAGCAACTGCCATTGATTTTTGCCGATCGTGATATCGGCATAACGCTCAAGCGCATCTCCGCCAATGTCAGTTGGTGGAAACGTGCGGGACTGATTGTCGGCCTGATCGGTTCAGTATTGTCACGCGAAGATGTCTCCGAGGAGGAGATCGAACGCCTTAAGGAAGGCGACATGCTCGAGACCACCTTCTCCGAATTTGCTGACGAACGCCAGGACCTCTATTTGCCGCTGATCGATGAGCGTGACCGCTTCATGACCGCAAAATTGCTGCAGGAGTCGCAAGAGCATGGCTACGGACGCATTCTTGCGGTAGTTGGTGCCGGTCACCAGAAAGGCATTAACAGCTATCTTGAAGCAGGTATGGCTGATCCCGCTGCAGAGGTCTCACGTCTCAACGAGATACCGAAGCGTTTTCCATTGATGAAGTTCATTCCGTGGATCATTGTCGCAGTGATTCTGACCGGTTTTGCCCTCGGCTTTTCCCGCAGCAGTGAACTGGGATGGGAATTGGTTATCGAGTGGGTGGTGATCAACGGTGGTCTCTCCGCTCTCGGCGCACTCATTGCCGCAGCGCATCCGTTGACCGTATTAACAGCATTTGCTGCCGCGCCACTCACCTCGCTCAATCCAACCATCGGTGCAGGTATGGTGACTGCCGCAGTAGAGACATGGTTGCGCAAGCCAACGGTCGGTCACTTTCAGGAACTGCGTCATGATGTCACCCATTGGAAGGGGTGGTGGAAGAACCGTGTGTCACGGATTCTTCTGGTATTCCTGCTCAGTACGCTGGGGTCGGCTGCCGGTACCTATATCGCCGGTTTCCGCATTTTCGACAAGCTGATCGGTGGATGAAGGCTGCGTGCATGCGCTTACAGTTGATACTGCTGTCCGGGCTGTTACTGTTGTTTCCGT
>NZ_MPRK01000051.1 GCF_002021095.1 Solemya elarraichensis gill symbiont
CTTCCTTGCCATAGATATGATTGAAACGGCGTGCCACCTCTCGCGTCAGCTCAACGTGGGCAACCTGGTCTTCGCCAACAGGCACAAGACCTGCCTTGTAAAGCATGATGTCGGCGCTCTGCAGCAGCGGATAACCAAGAAAGCCGTATGTAGCGAGATCTTTCTCTTTCAGCTTCTCCTGCTGATCCTTGTAACTCGGCACGCGTTCCAGCCAACCAAGTGGCGTAATCATCGACAGTAACAGGTGGAGTTCTGCATGCTCGGGCACGCGTGACTGAACGAAAAGCGTCGCCTCGTTGGGATTAACACCGGCTGCGAGCCAGTCGATAACCATATCCCACACGGAACCGGGAATGATGCTCGGATCATCATAGTGGGTCGTCAGGGCATGCCAGTCTGCAATAAAAAAGAAACAAGGGTACTCGTGCTGGAGTTCCACCCAGTTTTTGAGAACGCCGTGATAGTGCCCGAGATGCAGGCGGCCCGTGGGGCGCATGCCGGAGAGTACGCGAGCGTGTTGATTGGCAACCTTGCTTAAAGAGAGTTCGTTTGCATCCATCTGGATTTAATTAATTCCGTAAAGTGAAAATGTCATGTTTTGCAGTAAACCGATCGCCGGCCACAAAAATTGGCCGAGCAGTCCGCTAACTAGCAGAAGAATAAGGATAATCATACCGTAGGGCTCGAGCCGGGAAAACGGCTCTGCCAGGTTTCGCGGTAAAATTGAAGTTAACACGCGGCCACCATCGAGCGGCAGTATTGGCAGCAGATTGAGTAACGCCAAAACGGCATTAATCAAGACGCCATAAAAAGCCATGTAGACAAGTCCCTGGGTAATTGCCGGAATACCGGTGGTCGTCGCAAATTTTGCCACCAATCCCCACAGGAGCATCATCACCAGGTTTGAGCCTGGTCCGGCGAGAGCAACCAGCGCCATGTCGCGCCGCATATTTCCCAGCCTGACCACATTCACAGGTACCGGCTTGGCATAGCCGAAGACAAAACCTGTGAGCAACAGCATACCAATCGGTAGCAATACGGTACCGATCCAGTCGATATGCGGCAGCGGATTAAGGGTAATACGCCCCATTCTGCGAGCAGTGTCGTCGCCTAGCTTGTCAGCCACCCAGCCATGCGCCGCCTCGTGCAGGGTAACGGCGAAAATGAGCGGCAATATGAGCGCGGAGACTTGTTGAATAATATTGAGTTCTGGCATCGGGGGATTATACCGGAAAGTGACGTGACTATCCGTTGGCATGCGCCTGATTTTTCAGCCGGTAAAAGCGTTGCGCATTGAGATGAAAAACTGCCTCATGATGAATCTCATCTATATTATTAATAATTAATTCTATATCACTGTTATTAAACGCTCTTTTTTCTCTTGTTGAAGGCAAATCTGTCGCAAACATCAGTGCGTGCTGGTTGACTGCCAACAAACGCCTCATGGCATCAACAACATCGAATTCAACACGGCCGAAGCCGCACGCCTTGACCATGGCGCCAGCCTCAACGAGTTCGAGCAGAGTCTCAAAACCTTCCAGGCTCATACCAAGGTGATCAATTGAATAAGCCGGCAGGCTCAGCAATCGTGACTTCAACTGCGGAAGGTCGGCAGAATCGACATAGAGTTCAACATGCCAGCTGGCAAGTTCGTGTACACGATAAGCCATATTTTCAAGCTGATCGAGCTGTTCTGCACCGCTGCGAAAGAGATTGAAGCGCACTCCCCTGACACCGGCGGCATCGAGACGCAGAATCTCCTCGTCCGTAACAGAAGCAGGCAACTGGGTGACACCGACAAAGCCTTCGCCCAACTCCTGCAGGCCGTGACGAGATACTGCTGGTCAAAGCCCTGAAATGAGCCGCTGACGACAGCACCGCCGGTAACTGGCAAATTGCTCACACACTTGCGGTAATCTGCAACGCTGAATGGCTCGGGTACAAAACCGCGGTTTTCGATCAGTGGGAAGCGTGGATCGATGATGTGCAGGTGGGCATCGAAAATCCGGGGCAGCAAGTGCTTCAAGCCTCGATCATTTCGAGTGCATTACCATCCGGATCACGACAGAAGAGCGCCGCGCGCCCGGAACGGCTGAGCGCGTAGCTGATTCCGGCCTCTTCCAACACGGCTGTAATGGGTTCGAGATCCGTCACAGTCACCGCAAGGTGACGGTCTCGCCCACCATGCTCCGGTCTGCCGGTAACAGGATCCGGGTTCTCAAGTTCGAGCAGGGTGTATCTGCTGATCACCAAGCTGCAACCAGGCACCGGAAAAAGGCAATTGCGGACGCTCGACCTGCTGCAGACCGAGCAGCTCGGAGTAAAATTCAAGTGCCTTACCGGTGTCAGCAACCAGCAGGCTGACATGATGCATGCCACTGATTTCAGGTTTGTTCATTTTGCTCTTCATCGGCAGCCATTGAGAGAGTAACCAGGTAACCTGCAAGCACGATAATCACGCCGCCGATCACTTCACGAAGCGACAGAAGCTCGCCGGCAATCAAGGCAGCCGAGACGCCCGCGACTACCAGTTCAAACAGCAGGATAACAGCAGACCTCTGTGCGCGCATGTGGGTGACACCGTATTGAAGGGTCAGATTCGACATCGCGAATCCGAAAATACCGAGTAGAACTGCCCACCCGATAACCTCTGCTTCAACCTCCGGCAATACTTCGGTACGTATCAGGACAGCAAGACCAGCCACCAGGATACATCCGGCCCAAGTGACCTGGGTTTTGAGCAGAATCGGCTCATAGCGCAGCTTGCGTATCATCAGGTTGTTGAGGGCAAATGCCATACCGGCCGATAGTGCCAGCCAGTCTGCAACTCCCTGTGGCCAGGGCTGTTCGAGCTGAGGATTCCACAGCATCAGCAATACGCCGCACATTGCCAGCAGCATCACTCCCCCGATACGCAGGCTGATATGCTCGTGCAGAATCCAGTGTGCAAACAGCAAGGTCCAGACCGGCGTCATGTAAAAAAGCAACATAGCCCGCATCACGGTGCCTTCCAGCATGGCGATAATAAAGGCGAGATTACCCCAGCCGGCCGCAAGTGCCAGGCAAAGGTAGAGAAACCAGTGTGTTCTGATTCTGGACAGTTGTCGCAGCCAGGGCAGCGATACCAGCAGAGCAGCCGTATAGCAGACCAAGGTCAGCCACAGGGCATTCAATCCAACGCTTTCGAACAGGCGTAGCGGGCACCAGATGATGCCCCAGAAGGTCGTCGACAACAACAGGTTGATAACCGGCCAGGATATCCCCGGTGAACTCCGGTGTGGAGTCGATGATTCGATCACGATAAAATACTCTCTTTCGCTTCGCCAATAACCTGAGAAAACCGTATGAATCCCGGTCTCGATCACCTGCACCCCTACCCGTTTGAAAAGCTTGCTGCTCTGAAGGCGGGTGCAGAACCGCCTGCTGCATTGTCGCACATCGCTCTTTCGATCGGTGAGCCCAAGCATGCGACACCTCACCTGGTGACAGAAGCTGTTATCGAGCATCTGCACCAGCTCGCTGTCTATCCTGCAACCCGCGGTATGCCAGAACTGCGCGAAGCAATTGCCGCATGGTTGACGACACGCTTCTCCCTTCCCGAAGGGAGCCTGAATGCCAATAAGCACGTACTTCCTGTCAACGGTACCCGCGAAGCACTATTCGCCTTCACACAGGCGATGATCGATGCTTCCGAGTTGTCACTCGTACTCATGCCGAATCCCTTCTACCAGATTTATGAAGGTGCGGCCTTGCTGGCAGGCGCCGAGCCCGTCTATCTGAATTGTGACGGTAACCGTCTGATACCAGACTTTGACCAGGTCAGCGCAGAGACATGGGACCAGTGCAGCATCCTGTTCCTGTGTTCACCCGGCAATCCAACCGGCGCTGTTATCGACAAGCCAACCCTGCAGAAGCTGATCAAACTTGCACAACAGCATGATTTCATCATCGCCTCTGACGAGTGCTACTCCGAGATCTATTTCGATGAATCGGCACAACCAACAGGACTGCTCGAAGCTGCCGCCGAGATGGGCAATGATGATTACAAGCACTGTGTCGTGTTTCACAGCCTCTCGAAGCGCTCAAACGCCCCCGGTCTGCGCTCGGGGTTTGTAGCCGGTGACAGCGACATCATCGAACAGTTTTTCCGCTATCGCACCTACCACGGCTGCGCCATGCCAATGCATCATCAGGCAGCAAGCATCAAGGCCTGGCAGGATGAAGAGCATGTCAGGCACAATCGCGCCCTGTACCGTGAAAAATTTGATGCCGTACTCGATATTCTCGATGGTGTACTGGAAGTCGAACGGCCCGATGCAGGCTTTTACCTGTGGGCGAAAACACCTGTCGTCGATACAGAATTTGCACGCAAACTCTTTGCCGAACAGAATATCACCGTGTTGCCGGGACAGTTCCTGTCACGCGACACAGCAGGTGGCAATCCAGGCAGCAATCGCATTCGCATGGCGCTGGTCGCACCTCTCGGTGACTGCATCGAGGCGGCACAACGCATCAAAACCTGTGTAGAATCCCTTTAACTATATAATTTAACAATCTCTCCCGGAGTAATTTGGAATGAATGAACTTGAACCCATTATTGTCGAAGCATTCGAGCGTCGCGCAGAAATCACCCCCCGCACCGTGGATGCACAGCTCAAGGAAGCTGTTATGTCGGCGATTGGCATGCTTGACCGCGGTGAAATCCGTGTCGCTGAGAAAGTCGACGGTGACTGGGTCGTCAACGAGTGGATCAAGAAAGCCGTACTGCTGTCGTTCCGCATCGAGGACAACAGCTTCATGAAAGGCGGTTTCACCAACTATTACGACAAGGTTCCGTCAAAGTATGCAGATATGAACTCACGTGAGTTCCGCGAAGGCGGTGTCCGCGTGGTACCACCGGCAACTGCACGCCGCGGTTCCTTTATCGCACCTGACTGCGTCCTGATGCCCTCCTACGTCAACATCGGCGCCTATGTCGACAGCGGCACCATGGTTGATACCTGGGCAACAGTCGGTTCATGCGCACAGATCGGCAAAAATGTTCACCTCTCCGGCGGCGTTGGCATCGGCGGTGTACTTGAGCCACTGCAGGCAGCACCGACCATTATCGAAGATAACTGCTTCGTCGGCGCACGTTCAGAAGTTGTTGAGGGCGTTATCGTTGAAGAGGGCTCAGTCATCTCAATGGGTGTCTACATCGGCCAGAGTACCAAGATCTTCAACCGTGAAACTGGCGAAGTCAGCTACGGACGCATTCCGGCCGGTTCAGTTGTCGTTTCAGGCAACCTGCCCTCCAAGGATGGCAGCTACAGCCTCTACTGTGCGGTTATCGTCAAGACAGTTGACGAGAAGACGCGTGGGAAGGTTGGTATCAACGAACTGCTGCGTGGTATCTAAAGGCACCAATATTGTAGGAGGCCCGTCCCTGACCGCCATGGATGGTGGAATGCCGGTTTTGCAGGAGCAAAAACCGATCCGCGATTAAGCTGGCACATTCAATCGTGGCGAGGACGCCCCTCCTACAGTCTATTGACCAACGACTAAAGACTAATGACTATCACTCTCTACGGCATACCCAACTGCGACACCATGAAAAAGGCCCGCAAGTGGCTAACTGACAAAGGTATCGATTACAGCTTTCACGACTTCAAGAAAGCCGGATTGGATACTCAACTGCTCGATGGCTGGCTACAGTCTGTCGACTGGGAAATTCTGCTCAACCGGCGCGGCATGATGTGGCGCAAGGTTGATCAGGAAGTGAAAGACAGTATCGACCGGGACAGTGCACGCCAGCTGATGCTGGAGACACCAACTATCATCAAGCGCCCGGCACTTGATCTTGACGGGACAATTCACGTCGGATTCAGTGAAGAGCGTTACAGCGCACTATTGGGATAAGCCGCATATGTCAGACACTCTCGACCTCGCCACCAACCTGATTAACCGTAACTCCGTTACCCCGGAAGATGCCGGCTGCCAGGAGGTCATGATAGAACGCCTTGAGCGCATTGGGTTCACCATCGAACGCCTGCGTTTCGGCGATGTCGACAACTTCTGGGCAAGACGCGGTAGCGATGGTCCACTGTTCGCATTTGCCGGCCACACAGACGTGGTGCCAACCGGGGATGTTGAGAAGTGGCGCTGCGATCCCTTCAAATCTGAAATTCACGACGGCATGCTCTACGGCCGTGGTGCTGCCGATATGAAAGGCAGTCTTGCGGCAATGATCACGGCAACCGAAGCTTTCGTTGCGGCACATCCCGATCACCGTGGCTCGATTGGCTACCTGATCACCAGCGATGAGGAAGGGCCTGCTATCGACGGAACCGTCAAGGTCGTGGAGACGCTTGAGGCACGCGACGAGAAAATCGACTGGTGCCTTGTCGGAGAGCCATCCTCAACTGACAAAGTGGGTGACGTGATCAAGAATGGTCGACGCGGCTCTTTGAACGCGAAACTGACGGTGCACGGAAAACAGGGGCACGTCGCCTACCCGCACCTCGCAGAGAACCCTATTCCCCTCGCCGCTCCGGCCATCGCTGAACTCAGCGCCATCGAGTGGGACAGGGGTAACGATCACTTTCCGCCGACCAGCTTCCAGATATCCAATATCAATGGCGGCACGGGAGCAACCAACGTCATCCCGGCAATGGTAGAAATGCTGATCAACTGGCGTTTTTCAACCGAGAACAGCGCAGAGCAGATCAGGAACAGAACGACTGAACTGTTTGACCGTTACGGCTTGCGCTATGAACTTGAATGGAACCTCTCTGGCCTGCCATTTCTGACAGCAGAGGGAGAACTGGTGGAAGCCGCACAGCATGCAATCAGCAGCGTGGCAGGCTACGAGACGCAGCTATCAACCTCGGGCGGCACATCGGATGGACGTTTTATTGCACCGACTGGTGCACAAGTGCTGGAACTGGGCCCGTTGAATGCAACCATTCACCAGATCAACGAATGCGTCTCGGTTACGGACCTTGACCAGTTAAGCAGCATCTACGAGGCGATACTCAAGCGACTACTCGTCGTGTAAGTGAACTCTTTTGTTACCAAACAGGCGACTTCTGATACTCCTTTTTCCTTCATGAAGCAGCGTATAAGGCACTGAGTCACCGAGGTAGCGCGCAACCGTATCCGCATAGGCGTTACCAGCCGCACTCTTGTGATCATAAACCACGGGCTCACCAATATTTGCTGCACGCGTGACGCTCTCACTGTCAGGAATAATGCCGACTAGCGGGATCGAGAGACTATCGAGAATCTGTTTCGGCGTGAGTGACACACCACGCTTGGCGAGGCTGTGACGATAGCGGTTGATCACCAGGTATGGGGCAATATCCTCCAGGCCCTTTTCGGCACGGTAGGTACGGTTGGTCAGCAGCCCGATCATGCGGTCGGCATCACGCACCGAGGGTCGTTCCGGTGTCGCAACCAGCAATGCATCATCGGCAAAATACATCGCCATGTCAGCGCCTTTCTCGATGCCGGCAGGAGAATCGCAGACGACGTACTGGTACTTTTTGCGCGCCTCGCTGAGCAGCTTGGCGATACCCCTGCGTTCCAGCACCTCCTTGTCTTCGAACTGGGAGCCCGGTAACAGGGCCAGGCGTGAACAACGCAGATCCTTGACCACGGCATCCTGTAACGCAACCTCTTCACGCATGACGTTGACAATGTCATAGACAATGCGTTTTTCGTGCCCCAGAAGCAGGTCGAGATTACGCAGGCCGATATCAAAATCAATCAGCAGTGTCTTGTAACCACGCAGTGCAAGGCCAAGCGCAAATGATGCGGAGGTTGTTGATTTGCCGACGCCGCCCTTACCAGAGGTTACAACAATAATACGACCCACAAAGCTCTCCTTTACTGATTAATCGAATGAAAAGACAGGGAGTCGCCATCAAGCATGACGCGACACGCGGTGCCCTTGCTCCCTTCGTCGAGCTGGTCACCGGTACGGTAGACACCTGCGACCGATACCAGCTCAGCATCCATCGACTGGGTGAATATAGCTGCATTGCGATCACCCTGTACACCCGCCAGTGCACGCCCATGCAATTCACCATAGACGTGAATCGAACTCTCGGAAAGCACCTCGGCGCCTGAGCTGACAGACCCCAGGATCACCACGCTGCCCTTGGAATAGATACGCTGTCCAGATCTCAGGCTTTTGCTGATGACCTCGTCAGGTACGCTTGGCTGGCTGTTTGCAGATGCTGTGAAAGCCAACACGTTGCCTTCGCCGGTTGTGCGTGCAACAACATTGACACCGTGACCCACCAGAAATTCCTCAATAATCTGCTGATCAAACTCTTCCGGCAGCTCTTCTGCATAATTCATGGCAACATCCATGCCCTTGAACAAAGCCGGGCGCTGCTCGATCATCATCGCAAGACGATCAACGACAGCATCTTCGTCAGGGCTGAATATGCGTACCGTAGGCAAGCGATAGTCCAGAATTTTTAAATCTACTGGTAAAGACGACATAGGTTAGTATTCCAATCGGTATCAGGCAGCCGGCCATGGAGGCCAGCCCATATCACTTCCGCCGAGAAGATGCAGGTGGATATGAAAAACCGTCTGCCCGGCAGCTTTATTACAATTCATGACAACACGGTAGCCCAGCTCCGCTATTCCGTCCGCAGCTGCAATTTCTGCTGCAGCAAGATAGAGCTTTCCGATCAGGGCGGCATCATCAGGGCCGATATCATTGATCGTGGCGATGTGCTTTTTCGGGATAATCAGGGCATGGGTAGAGGCCTGCGGATTAAGATCTCGGAACGCCAATACATCATCATTTTCAAAAATTATATCAGCAGGAATTTCCCTGTTGATGATTTTGCAGAAAATACAATCGCCAGACATCAAGGCACCAGTTAAGTCGTCATCAGACTATTTGTCATTCTATCTTCTGTCGTCCGGCAAACGCGTGAGCCAGCGTTCCGCCATCGACATAACCCAGGTCTCCACCCAGTGGCACTCCATGCGCAATTCTGCTCGTCAAGATACCCTGTGACGAAGCAAGCTCACTAATATAATGTGCTGTCGCCTCGCCTTCAACCGTGGGATTTGTAGCGAGTATAATCTCCTTGACCGATTCCTCACTGAGGCGCATCTCAAGACGGTCAAGTCCGATCTCTTTTGGACCCATACCATCCAGTGGTGAGAGCCTGCCGTGCAGGACAAAATAGAGCCCGTTGTAGTTGGTACTCTCCTCTATCGCTGCCAGTTCGGCGGGTGCCGACTTCGGCCCCACGCCCGGCAGGCAGCGCAAACTTTCAATCAACTCCTGTAGCAGCGGTTTTTGCATTTAGAACGGCAGTTTCATTCCAGGCGGCAGGTTCAGGCCGGAGGTCAAGCCGGACATACTCTGCTCTGACTTCTCTGCGACGCGGTGTGCAGCATCGTTACAGGCAGATGCAACCAGGTCCTCAAGCATCTCCTTGTCATCTCCAAGCAGAGAATCATCGATATCGACCTTGCGCACCTCGTGCTTGCCGTTCATCGTGACCTTCACAAGCCCGCCACCGGATTCACCGGTCACCTCTTCCTCTGCCAGTTTTTCCTGCGCCTTCTGCAGCTCTTCCTGCATCTTCTGCGCCTGCTTCATGATATTTCCAATTCCACCTTTCATCACAACCTCTTGTTCATTTCCAAATACCTGTCACACAGGCTTGATTGTCTCGTCGATCACGCGTGCGCCAAGCTTCTGCTGCAACTCCTTGACGAACGTGTCATTAACCATATCTGCTTTCGCTTCGGCCAGGCGCTGATTCTCCTGGCGCAGTTTCCGCTGTGCAGGTGTATCAACCTGTGGTGCACCCTGCGCGATTTCAAGGGTGAGTGCCGCACAGCCAAAGTGCTTGCGTAGCTCCTTCTCCATTCTTTTGACAGCCATATCCGATTGCAGTGCCTGGTGCTCTTCAGGCAACACCAGCTTGAACAGGTTACCGTCAACCGAGTCGAAAGCACAATTCATCGCCAACTGGCCCGAAATACCACCCAGCTTGAGTTGAGTCTGCAGTTGGTTCCAGTCAACTGACTGCGGCAACTCTGCATCCTGTGGAACAGGCGCTGCTAGCACAGCTTTTTGCTGCTTCTCTCTTTTTTCTACTTTAGCCTGTTTTTGCTTGACTGCTGGCGCAGCTACCGATTCAGGACTTTTTTTTTGAGCCTGACGTGGTGCTTCAGTTGGCTGACTATCCGTACCCGGCTGAAATGCCAGCATGCGCAACATCACCATCTCGAAACCACTGCGCAAGTCGGGTGCCATTGGCATATCCCGCTTGCCGGTGATGCCAATTTGATAATAGAGCTGCACCTCGTCGGCCGGGATCGTCTCAACCATCCATGCATAACGCTCGTGGTCGACCTCGTTCTCAACGTTCAGATCAGGTACTGTCTGCAGCACGGCAACACGATGCAGCATGCGCAATAACTCATCGAGTACACTGCGAAAATCAGGTGAGCGGTCTGCAAGAGCATCGATTTTCTCCATTAGCAGCTTGCCATCACGTGCCACCAGCGCTTCGACCAGGCCGAACACATAGTCACGTGATACCGTGCCCAGCATGGTAGCAACCTTCTCCTCAATGACTTCGCCACCACCAAAGTTGATCGCCTGGTCGAGCAGGCTGAGGCCATCACGCATACTGCCGTCTGCACCGTAAGCGAGCAGAGTCACAGCAGTGTCGTCGTGATCGACTTTCTCAACATCCAGGATATGACGAAGCTGGCCCGCAATCTGCTCCAGCGTCAGGCGCTTGAGACCAAACTGCAGGCAGCGCGACAGGACCGTCATCGGCAATTTTTGCGGATCAGTCGTCGCAAGCAGGAACTTGACGTGCGGCGGCGGCTCTTCAAGGGTTTTCAGCAGCGCGTTAAAGCTGCTGTCTGAAAACATGTGCACCTCGTCAATCAGGTAGACCTTGTAGCGCCCCTTGGCAGGTGCATAGGGAACGTTTTCGAGGAGTTCGCGGGTCTGCTCAACCTTGGTACGTGATGCGGCATCAACTTCAAGCAGATCAACAAAACGACCTTCATCGACTTCGCGGCAGGTACTACAAACACCACAAGGAGTGGAGCTTACGCCCTCTTCACAATTGAGTGACTTGGCAAAAATTCGTGCAAGGGTAGTCTTGCCGACCCCGCGGGTGCCGGTAAAAAGGTAGGCATGATGAAGGCGATCCTGATCGAGTGCATTGGAAAGTGCCTGCACAACATGTTCCTGCCCAACCAGCTCGGCAAAGCCGTGTGGTCGCCATTTTCGGGCAAGTACCTCGTATGACATGGGCTGTAGAACACCTCGATATTGATCAAAAACCAGTGTTTATGGAGGCGGCCCGCACAAGCCACACCCCGGCACACGAGTCAGCTGCTGCGGCTGCTCCCTTCCGGGCCTGACCGGATTCACAGCCTATCGTTGCGAGGGGACCCATACGGACCACCATAAACAGTCAGGCGATTATACGTGCTTTTGCGCCAGAGGTCTTCATTGCATAGTAGAGCAACTTTCTATAGAATCTCGCGGCTCTGGAGAGATGTCCGAGTGGCTGAAGGAGCACGCCTGGAAAGTGTGTATACGTTAACCCGTATCGAGGGTTCGAATCCCTCTCTCTCCGCCATATAAGGCGCATATGTATTTGATACGTATGCGCTTTTACTTTTTTGTAAGTTATCTATGTACGGGCTGATGTACGGGTGGCATTAATTTTTGATGGTTCTGCAAACGAATTGAGCCATATGCTATAACCAAAAGCTTCTTCTTGAGTTGAATGATGACAGCTTCCGATTGAAAAGCGGACTATCAGTTAACTGGCTGTGAACGACTCCTTCTCGACAAAAGACTAAACCTCACGCACAATAGCTAGTGATTATTTCCATTGCGCTTAACTTCCGCAAAATCATTTGCACTCAAATATTTTTATCGTTGCGGCATCTTTATCTACACGCACTTCAAGAACAAGATTGCCAGTATCTTTTACTATATAAGCATAACGGCGATCTTCCTCCATGACGTAGATATCATCTGAGGCTTTTTCTAGGCTGAATCACTTCCCAAGGTGGTTCACTAAATATCTTTCCTTCAGGTTAAACTCTATCTCTGCACGCTGAGGATTGCCATCGAAACGCTCATAATAGCTTGAGCCGCCTATCAGTTCACCAGTCTCAACTAAAGTAAAGCATCTTAAAATGTCAGCATGCGCCTGCATGGATATTAGAGCAATAAGAAAACTAGTGAACCGTATGAATCTCATTTAGCAATCCCCAAATAATGATATGTTCATATGCCTACCCAATTAATACTGCGATTCCTATATTCATGCTTTTGACCTCCGTTCATCTACCATTCCGCAGAATCTTCCGGGCGACAGAAATATTCTGATACTCCACCATCATTTTGCTGGTAAACCTTCGCAATATCTTCACAGGCAGATGCATTGTCATTAAAACCATAAACCAAGGCCAGGGGAGAGGTGGCAAGAAAATTAGATCTATACAGGAAATATGGCTCTGTTTCCATACTAGTCGCGGCTAATTGAGCCATAAACTGATTATCTTGTTTACAGCCAGATAAAGAAGCCAATGCGGCAATTATGATTGCCTTTCATCTCATTGACTCTCTCCAGGATGAGTGCAACTAGATTTAATTGTGTAAAGTCCCGCTTTGCTTCGAAAGGTCAAATGATTAACTGGATTTTCTTCTTCAATAAGCGTTCTGTCACTCTGAACATATACCATTCCGATCTCATCCAGATTGCAAGACAAACTTGTTCCTGTATGTAAATCGAAGTATGTAAGCCAGCACGATTCTGAAAACCCAAATCCAGGTAATGAGAAATTTACGCGATTACCTGCATACGGTGAATTTTCAAGTAGATGTTCAGACTTGTACTTCTCGCTATACCTCTCTATTTCAATCGAACAGAGTGCTGAGTCAGAGAATACATTGCATGATTAGAAAAGCGACATTGGAAAAATCAGGATACGTAGCATTTGTTCACCATTGATATTTTAGCCGATCTCTCTTACTTGAGGCCGCCTCGAATAATCCAAACGCGGATTCAACTCGCAAGTGCAACAGACGGGTTGATACCTAAAAGTACCTGATTAGGCGTTCTCATGCCAAGACATTTTCTTGGTCTGTTATTGATTTTACCCATTGCCTGATCAATTTCTTTCTTTGTGACGGTCGTAAAGTCGCTGCCCTTTGGGAAATATTGGCGCATGAGTCCGTTAGTGTTTTTATTCAGCCCGCGTTCCCAGGATGCATAGGGATGGGCAAAGAAGAAGTCAGCATTGAGCTTGTCAGCAATGGTTTTGTGATGTGCAAATTCCTTACCGTTGTCTGATGTCATCGTGATGACTTTGTCAGAGAGCGGTGAAAGCAGGCTGATGATGGCATCAGCAACACAAGTTGCCGTTTTGCGTTCCACTTTCTGTATCAGGCTGAAACGGGATTTGCGCTCAGTGAGTGAGACGATGGCTTGCTTGTGATTCTTGCCAATAATGGTATCGAGCTCCCAAGCACCGATACGGGAACGACTGTCAACAATGGCGGGGCTCTCATAGATGCTGACCCGGTCAATCAGCTGGCCACGGCGGTTATAACTGCCATAACGTTTACGGCGTTGCTTCTGACAGCGCAGGTGACGATAGATCTCGCCTCCATTGGCCGCGGATTCAACTCTTAAGCCGGACATAGAGGGCAAGCTGCGGTAGCATCCTAGCCTGTAAATAATTCTGTGTAACTGCTGCCCTGTTCAAATATGGCCAATGCATTGAGGAGGCTTCAACATGATGAAGCGCTGGAGTTATTTTGATGAGGCTGGTGCATGATGCCAGTGGATTGGTCCGCCTGGAAGGTGTAAATTGATCAAATAATGATCAGTTAAAAGGGTGTCCGTGCCTCGATTTCGAGTGAAAAACGGAATCCCGACAAAGAATCGAGATGCGCAATAATAGATTTGGATTATTCGAGGTGCCCCATAGATACGCTTGGCTTTATTCATGTATGATTTACCCCTCTCAAAAAATGGAGTAAAGTTGTGGCTATAAAATACCTCGAAAGATTGCCTT
>NZ_MPRK01000052.1 GCF_002021095.1 Solemya elarraichensis gill symbiont
GATCTGCTTGCTGGCTATGCCGCTTCCAAGTGCCACGCGGTTCTGTTCACGGGCAACAACAACGCCATGGTCGCGATGGTTGATGACCTCGAATTCACTGCCCAGGCTGATACCAAGCGCTAACAGGCGCCGGGTAAGTTGGCGACCACCCTGAATAGCATTCAGCCTGACCTTATGGCCGACCGGAATGCTGTTGAGCGGTTGTGACGTCATCAGGGAGTATCACGCAGTAAATAGGAATGATTCCTATTTTAGTATCTTCTAATGTATTGTCAACCGCTTTCTGCCTGGTCAGGGGGGCGAACAGTCAGGCAAACAACTTCTCAACCTTGTCTACGATACGGTTCTTGGATGCGGCCGCTTTCATGAAAATGACCACCGCTTCAAGCTCGCCCACCATTGCGCGCGGTTTGATTCCCCGTGATTCACAACTACTGACGACCTGGGTGCCGCAGAAGTCAATGAGGAACTCGTCATTACGTGCAATACCGATGGCCAAAGCAATCAGGTAGGGGAGATCCGGGTCGTTACTCTGAAAGGAGATCAGTTTCGCAAAACGCTGCCATGCCTTGATCCAGTGGTTCTGTTCCGAGCTGCCGATGACCCTGGTGTCGATCCTCAGGAAAAGGATCATCGAGTTAATGTGCTGGCAGATGGTGTCCTTGCTGATTTTGTCCAGTTTGCACAGGGCGGCAAGGTGATGATCGATACAGTGGTCACACTGGTAATAGAGAGCGAGCCCCAGTGCGATATACTCTTTCTGCTTCGGGGTCAGGTAGGTATCCCATTTCTCTTCACCATCTGTGCCCTGGAAAACCATCATGTGCATCAGGTTCATGATGTCTGAGATGTGGCGGGGAAAGGTGTTGTCCTTAAAGATTGGACTGCTCATCTTTGATCTCTGTTTACCGAATTGCTGTTATTGAAATGCACCAATGGCACGCTGGGTGTACATTCTAGTTGAGTTGTCTTGCATTTGTATGAAATCCCCGCCAACGGGAATATAGTTAGTGGAGTTTCTTGCGTTGCCTGATGATTCTGACGAAAGGGTAGAGCATTGACAGCAGCAGAATCAACATGGCGATGCTGATCATTCCCTTGTTGACCAGCAGGATGACGACGCCAAATGCAATCAGCATTGATATTGTCGAATCGATAATAGCTGCGCGTATCAGTTGCTTGCGGACAGATTCTGCCTCTTCTCCCGTAATGAATAGAAACAGTACGGGCAGCAGGTAGTGCAGAGGCGCATAGAAAACAGCGATGATAATCCAGGTGATGACATCATTCATAAGCTATAGTAAGTAACCGGCCTGGTTTGCGGAAATCAAAACCGGAAACCAGGCCCTGGCTTTTTTTCATCAAGCAGCATTAAGCGTATGCATATGGACTTCCTGCTGAGGGAAGGGGATGCTGATACCGGCTTCATCAAATTTCAGTTTGACACTCTCCTGTAGATCCCAGTAGACGCCCCAGTAGTCCTCTCTTTTTGCCCATGGACGTACGACGAAGTTGACGCTGCTGTCAGCCAGTTCAGATACGGCCACCACGGGTGCGGGGTCTTTCAGTATGCGCTCGTCACTGGCGAGGATTTCCTCGAGCAGGCTCTTGGCCTTCCTGATGTCATCCTGGTAACCGATGCCAAACACCATGTCGATGCGACGTGTCGCCATCGCCGAGTAGTTGGTGATAGTGCCACTGGTGATGGATGAATTTGGCACGATGACAAGCTTGTTGTCGGGTGTTTTGAGATGAGTGGTAAAGATGCTGACTTCCTCGACACTGCCTGATGTGCCGGCAATCTCGACAAAGTCACCAACCTTAAAAGTACGGAACATGATAATCAGCACGCCTGAAGCAAAATTCGATAGTGAATCCTTTAGTGCAAGACCGATGGCCAGGCCAGCTGCGGCAAAAATGGCTGCAATCGAAGTGGTTTCCACGCCGAGCTGCGTCAGCGCTGCAATGATGACAAAGGCGAGTAGTAGCCAGTGCACGATATTGCCAAGAAACTTGACCAGGGTTTGTTCTACCCCGCGGCTTGCCATGGTTTTCTTTATCAGTGTGGATATCCGCGTTACCAGCCACTTACCGATGATGTAGATGGCGAGAGCAGACAGGATTGAAATGCCATACTCCATAATGGTGTTGGTGATCAGGTTAGGATCAATCTGGTCGAGCCACTTTTGCATTTTTTCCATGGATATATACCTCTTGATCGGGAATTGTCAGGGAGCAACAAGATACTGCTACAAGGGCGTTCAGGTCAATTGTGCAATGGGGATAGGGGGTAAACCTGCTGTAGAGTACTGACTCAAACCTGTTGAGCTTTTTTCATGCAGTTGCCAAGCTTGCCGAAGTAGTCATTGGCGAGTTCAGTCGGGCGGATATAACGTGTACGACGATCCTTTGTGTCCATGCTGAGCGCCACCATGCCTTTCTGGCGCAGTGATTTGATGCGGCGAAAGACCGTACTCTCCGAGACGTCTGGAAGCATCTTCATCGCCTCTAGCACGGTGATCTCGCGTCCTTTGTGCCATGCGACTGCAAAGATGTTCAGGACGCGCTCTTCGACAGCATCAAGAACGGGAAAGTCTTGTGTGTCTTTAACAGCCTGTGCCAAGTGAAGGAATTTGAGATATGACTGTTTTCTGTCCATGCTTTTAATATAGTCCATTTTTGTTGATAATTCGCAATCCTGATAAATGAGAGGGTATAAAGCCTGCACCCTGTTTGCATACAATTTATTGGGTAATCAGCAAGGTTATCAACGCTTTGTACCTGTGATCAATACCCAGTCATCGAGGCATTTTGTCGGTTCAAGCAGAAAGTACGGATCGAAAGCAGCGCGTACCGCCTCCGCCTGGTCGGCAAGTATACCGGAGAGTGCAATAGTGCCACCTTGACGAGGTAGTGATGCCAATTGCGCGGAGAGGTCAATCAGTACGCTGGCGAGTATGTTTGCCACGATGATATCGGCTTTTTTGCGGGGAGGGGTATCGCTGTTTTGCAGCACCAGGCGAGCCAGCACGCCATTCTCTTCTGCATTCTGTTCGCTCGCTATCAGCGCCTGGGGATCATGATCGATACCAGTTGCCTGCTTCGCTCCGAGCAGCAATGCAGCGATTGCCAGTATTCCGGAGCCACAGCCGAAATCGATAACATCCTTGTCTGCAACATCCGCCTGGTCGAGCCATTCGAGACACAGTGCGGTCGTCGGGTGCGTGCCGGTACCGAATGCGAGCCCCGGATCGAGTGTCAGTACGACGGGATCGACCGCCTCATCCGGCAGTTGCAGGCCACGCGGGACAACCCACAGGCGTTCGCCAAAACGCATTGGTTTGAAATCATCAAGCCAGGCGCGTTCCCACTCCTGTTCTTCGAGAACTTCGATTGCTACTGTTGAATTGATGTTGAGTTGATTGAGAGCGGTTTCGAGCGCGCTACGTAACTGTTGCTGGTCAGTGTCGCTTTCAAACAGTGCTGTGACGACTGTCTCACTCCAGATGCGCTCTTCACCGGGAGCCGGTTCAAGTTGTGGTTCGTCACCGGCATCCGTGAGTGTGATGGAAATTGCACCGAGTGTTTCAAGCAGCAGCTCAATAGCCTGAGCCGCTGCTTTTTCTACCGGCATGTGGACCTGGACCCAGGGCATCTTCAGTGACTTGCCCGGTGTCCGTTACAGCCCGAGTTTCTTTTCAAGATAGTGGATGTTGGCTCCGCCTTCTCTGAAAGCGGAATCACGCATAATATCCTGCTGCAGCGGGATATTGGTCTTGATGCCGTCGATGACCATTTCGGACAGTGCCGTGCGCATGCGAGCAATGGCTGACTGTCGGTCTTCGCCATGAGTGATGAGCTTGCCGATCATGGAGTCATAGTAGGGTGGAACCCTGTAGCCATTGTAGATGTGTGTATCGACACGTACGCCGGGACCGCCTGGAACATGCAGCTGGGTAATGTTGCCGGGGCTGGGCATGAAGGTCTTGGAGTCTTCGGCGTTAATGCGGCACTCGACCGCATGACCACGCATCTTGATCTCTTTCTGCTTGTACGACAGCTTCTCACCACTTGCGATCAGCAGCTGCTCCTTGACGATATCCACACCGGTTACCATTTCGGTTACCGGATGTTCGACCTGAACGCGGGTATTCATCTCGATGAAATAGAACTCGCCGTTCTCGAACAGAAATTCGAACGTACCGGCACCACGATAACCAATGGTTTCGCAGGCCTCGGCGCAGCGTTCACCAATCTCTTTGCGTTGCTTGTCAGTAATGCCCGGTGCAGGTGCTTCCTCGACAACTTTCTGATGCCTGCGCTGCATTGAACAGTCGCGCTCGCCGAGGTGAATGGCATGGCCGTGTGTATCTGACAGCACCTGGAACTCGACATGGCGGGGGTTCTCGAGGAACTTCTCCATGTAGACGGTATCGTTACCAAAGGCCGTGTGTGCCTCGGTCTTGGTCAGCGAGATGGAGTTGAGTAGTGAGCCTTCGGAGTGCACCACGCGCATGCCGCGACCACCACCGCCGCCGGCGGCCTTGATGATGACCGGGTAGCCGATTTCACGTGCCATCTTGATGGTACGCTCGTCGTCGTTGGTCAGTGGGCCGTCGGAGCCAGGAACGCAGGGAACGCCAGCCTCCTTCATTGCCTCGATCGCAGTGATCTTGTCACCCATCATGCGGATGGTGTCAGATTTTGGGCCAATAAATATGAAGCCCGAGTCTTCAACCCTTTCTGCAAAGTCTGCATTCTCTGAGAGAAAACCGTAGCCGGGATGAATGGCAACTGCATCTGTCACTTCAGCAGCACTGATGATGTTTGGAATTTGCAAGTAGCTGTCGGTGGATGAGGCCGGTCCGATACAGACGGATTCATCAGCGAGGCGTACATGCTTGAGATCGCGGTCAGCTTCCGAGTGTACGGCAACCGTCTTGATGCCCAGTTCGCGACAGGCGCGCTGGATGCGAAGGGCGATCTCGCCGCGGTTTGCGATAAGAACCTTTTCAATCATGGGATATTGGCCTTATTCGATGATAAACAGCGGTTCGTTGTATTCGACCGGCTGACCGTTGTCGACGAGTACCTTTTTAACCACGCCGGCCTTGTCGGATTCGATCTGGTTAAGGATTTTCATCGCCTCAATGATACACAGGGTGTCGCCTGCAGCGACGCTCTGTCCCTCTTCAACAAAAGCAGCTGCTGTCGGTGATGATGAACGGTAAAAAGTGCCGACCATGGGTGACTTGATGATATGACCTGCTGGCTCCTCAACTGCCGGAGCAGGAGTTTCTGCCGGTGCAGCGGGTGCAGCTGCAGCTGCTGCAGCGGGCATCGCCTGGGGCATGGCTGCCATCATCTGCTGGGGCATGGCTGCTGGAATCGAGCTGGACCTGCTGATGCGTACCGATTCTTCACCTTCGTGAATCTCGATCTCGGCGACGTCCGACTCTTCGAGCAGTTCGATTAATTTTTTTACTTTGCGAATATCCATTTTGACTCTCGGAAACTGTAAATTCAGGGGTTAATTTGTTTTTGTGCAGCTGCAAGTGCTAACTCATAGCCCTGGCTGCCAAGCCCGGTAATGACGCCGACAGCAATATCTGAAAGATAGGATTGCTGGCGGAACGTCTCGCGGCTGTGCACGTTGGATAGATGTACCTCGATGAATGGGATGTCTACCCCAAGCAGCGCGTCACGCAAAGCGATACTGGTATGCGTGAATGCGCCGGGGTTGATAATAATGAAATCGGTGCCGTCTTCACTTGCCTTGTGTACGCGTTGCAGCAACCCGACCTCGGAGTTTGACTGCAGGAAATCGACCTGGTCGGCTGATTCGCTGGCAAGACCCGTGAGGCGCTTTTCAATATCTGCAAGTGTTTCAGAGCCATATATGTCCGGCTCGCGCTTTCCAAGCAGATTGAGATTTGGGCCATTTAGAACCAGGATTTTTGCCATATTCTTTGTTCCTGACAGCTTCCATCGGGGTGTAATCAGATTTAGGCAAGTGTCGCTAATTAGAGGCTAAATGTCCAGTTAATTCGCTCAAAATCGCTTAAATTGGTCTTATCTACGTATTTTCCCTAATGCGCAGTACTTTTGTAACTCAAAGGCATGAAAAATAGGGTTATTTCCTTTTTTCCGGCCTGTTTTCAAGCGAAATTGCAGATAGGTGTCTGGTAGAGTTGGCATCCTGCTGAATTCGTGTTAACTTTCACCAGACCATAAGAAGAGGCCGGTTTCCTAATTGGCCTTGTAGAAAAGAAAAGCACACATTGAGGAGTGGAGAATATGCTCAAGACTATTGCAAGCGCTTTGGTTATTTCCGTTGCCCTGTCAGGAGCTGCATTTGCAGCAGACAAGGCTGCAGCTGATGCTGCGATTGCTGAAGCCAAGGCTGCCTTAAGCAAGGCTGGCAAGAAAGGTATTGCATGGCGCGATACTGGCAAGATGATTAAAAAGGCCGAGAAGGCTGCTGAGAAGGGTGATTTTGATGCGGCAGTGAAAACTGCGGGCAAGGCAAAATTCCAGGGCGACATGGCCTACGAACAGGGCATGGAGCAGATGACTGCAGGCAACTGGAGTTACCTCGACTGATCTGATCAGTTTCGCTAGTTAATAAAAAAGCCCGCGTTTGCGGGCTTTTTTATTGCGTGCAATTCATCCAGTCCAGCAGGGACTGGTTTGAATCAAAAGCCCTCGGTCGATGTGAACAGCCCCACGCGCAGGTTCTTGGCGGTGTAGATCTCACGCCCATCAACATCCATCGAGCCATCCGCAATACCAAGCACAAGCTTTTGCGCGAGAACACGCCTGATATTGATACGGTAGGTGACTTTCTTGGCGGTTGGCAGAACCTGGCCGGTAAATTTCACTTCACCGACACCAAGTGCGCGACCGCGGCCCGGGTGTCCGCTCCAGCCGAGGAAGAATCCTACCAGCTGCCACATGGCATCCAGTCCGAGGCAACCGGGCATGACCGGGTCGCTCGGGAAGTGGCAGGCAAAGAACCACTGTTCAGGATCGACATCGAGTTCGGCAATGATCTCGCCCTTGCCATAGGTACCCCCGGAGTCACTGATCTTGACGATGCGATCCATCATCAGCATGTTGCCGACAGGCAGGCGCGCGTTGCCATCGCCAAAGAGTTCGCCGTAACCACATTTCAGCAGTTCTTCTTTTTCGTAGCTGGAAGCTTGTTTCATCAGTGTTCCTTGGTGGTTCAGTTTCAGTTATTCAGTTTCTGTTGCAGGAAGGAGACGAGTTCATCACGAGGAATCATCTCGTTGTCGCTCTCGCGACGGTCACGGTATTCGATCATGCCTTCCTTGAGAGAGCGTTCGCCGATGACTATGCGGTGTGGTATTCCGATCAGTTCCATGTCTGCAAACATGACGCCGGGGCGCATGTCGCGGTCATCGAACAATACCTCGATTCCTGCATCTGTCAGCTGCGTGTAGAGTTGTTCGGCAGTCTCGCGAACCATCTCCGATTTTTTCAGGTTCATCGGCACGATCGCAAGCTCGAAAGGCGCGATAGCGGTTGGCCAGGTGATGCCCTTGTCATCGTGGTGCTGCTCAATCGCTGCACCGACAACGCGTGTCACACCAATACCATAACAGCCCATGGTCATGGTTGCAGCCTTGCCGTTTTCATCCAGCACCTGTGCTTTGAGTGCTTCCGAGTACTTGGTGCCGAGCTGGAAAATGTGTCCAACCTCGATACCACGGGCGATTGTCAGGGTGCCTTCACCATCCGGGCTGGGATCACCCTCGACAACGTCACGTAAATCAGCAACCTGCGGCAGTGGCAGGTCTCTTTCCCAGTTGATGCCGAAGTAGTGCTTGCCATCCTGGTTGGCGCCGGCGCTGAAATCGCTGCAGTGAGCAACACTGCGGTCGACGACACAGGGGATTGTCAGGTTCAGTGGGCCAAGTGAGCCCGTACCTGCACCGATTGCATCACGAATCTGCTCTTCGGTCGCAAAACAGAGTGGCGCGGCGATTTCGGGCAGTTTTTCTGCCTTGATTTCGTTGAGGCTGTGATCACCGCGCACGATCAGTGCGACCAGATCAGCTTCACTCTCTTCTGATGCTTCAACAATGAGAGTCTTGACGGTGCGCTCAATCGGCTGGTCAAACTGCTCGACCAGCTCATCGATGGTCTTCGCATCCGGCGTGTCGACCAGGCGCAGTTCCTCGCTTGCTGCAGCGGCTGCATCCGTTTGCGTAATCGCCTCCGCCAGTTCCACGTTTGCCGCGTAACTGCTTTTGGTCGAGAAGGCGATGGCATCCTCACCTGAATCTGCCAGCACGTGGAATTCATGCGAGGCATTACCGCCAATTGAGCCCGTGTCTGCATGCACAGGGCGGAATTCGAGGCCGCAGCGGCTGAAGATATTGCTGTAGGCCTGGTACATGTCATCGTATGTTTTCTGCAGCGACTCCTGGTCGAGATGGAAGGAGTAGGAATCTTTCATGATGAACTCGCGGGAGCGCATCACGCCGAAACGTGGCCGGGTCTCATCACGGAACTTGGTCTGTACCTGGTAATAATTAACCGGAAGCTGACGGTAGCTGCGCAGTTCATTACGCGCAATATCGGTAATGATCTCCTCGTGCGTTGGACCGAAACAGAATTCGCGGTTGTGGCGGTCGTGAAAACGCAGCAGCTCGGGACCGTACTGTTCCCAGCGGCCTGACTCCTGCCACAACTCGGCGGGCTGCACCGCTGGCATCATCAGTTCGAGCGCGCCCGATTTATTCATCTCGTCGCGCACAATTGCCTCGGCCTTGCGTAACACACGCAGCCCCAGCGGCAGCCAGCTGTAGAGACCGGCAGCAAGTTTACGGATCATACCGGCGCGCAGCATCAACTGATGGCTTGGAATCTCCGCGTCGGACGGCGTTTCCTTGACGGTATTGAGGGGGAATTGTGATGTGCGCATGGAATTTATCGCTGGCGAAAAGAATCTATTTTATCGGTATGTTGCCGGTAGCGGAAGGGCTCTCTCGACTTACAGTGCTGTTCTTCCTATTATTGGCCTGTCAATTGAAAAGGAAAACTGCAGATGCGCATACTTGTGACCGGCGGCACTATCGATAAATGCTATCTCGAAACTGATGGCAAACTCTGGTTCCAGGAATCGATTATCGGCGACATGCTGAAGCAGGGGCGCTGCACGGCAGATACCAGTGAGACAGCAGCAGAAATTGCTGCATTGGAACTCGACAAGACCATTGTTCTGACAGGCTCCATGATCCCGCATCGCGTGGGAAACTCGGATGCACTCTTCAATCTTGGCTGCGCCGTTGCCGCTGTGCAGTTGTTGCCGCATAGCGTCTACCTGGCGATCAATGGAGAGACCTATGAGTGGGACAGGGTGGTGAAAAATCGCGACCTGGGTCGTTTCGCACGAACCGCAGAAAAACACTGAGCCTGTTTGAATCCCCTCAATTCCATCTTTTCTCGCGAAAAGGTGTTATACGGTTCGTATTTAACTGATGTTCATGTAACCCTGATTAATGTGACAGATTTGTGGCGGATTTGTTAAAATTATAGAGTTCGCAATCCAATTCTCACCTCCTTAAGGATCAAGCATGGAACTTCAGAATTTATCTCAAATTGAGAAGGCAGCCCGGTTTGGGCGTCCAGAGCTTTTCAGGCTGGGTGTTGCACTTCTTTTCATCGTCGGGATCATGCTGTTCTCGGGTCTCAACCTGCAAGACCTGGAGGGTGGTTACATGCTTGTTGCTGCAGCCATGATCGGCGGATACATGGCGATGAACATCGGTGCCAATGATGTTGCCAATAATGTTGGTCCTGCAGTTGGTTCGAAGGCGTTGACACTGGCTGGTGCGATCCTCATCGCGGCCATCTTTGAAGCTTCCGGTGCATTGATTGCGGGAGGTGACGTGGTTAGTACGATCAAGAAAGGGATCATTGATCCGGCCAAGATTGCGGACAGTGATACCTTCATCTGGCTGATGATGGCGGCGCTTCTGGCAGGTGCGATATGGCTGAATATTGCGACTGCACTCGGTGCGCCTGTATCGACGACACACTCCATTGTTGGCGGTGTACTCGGGGCCGGTATTGCTGCCGGAGGGCTTGGTATCGCCGACTGGGGAAAGATGGGGCAGATTGCAGCCAGCTGGGTGATTTCACCGGTCCTTGGCGGCGTGATCGCGGCTGGCTTTCTCTACCTGATAAAGCGAAGCATCACCTACCAGGAGGATATGATTACGGTGGGGAAACGCATGGTGCCTCTGCTCGTCAGTTTGATGGCGTGGGCGTTCTCTACCTACCTTGTGCTCAAGGGGTTTAAAAAACTCTGGAAAGTCGATTTCCCCATGGCCCTGCTGATTGGACTCGCCGTCGCAGTCGTCATTTTCCTCATCATCAGGCCGTTGATTGCAAAAGCGGCAAACAAGATGACGAATGAGAAAATGAGCATCAACCGCCTCTTTACCGTACCGCTGATTTTTGCCGCAGCGCTGCTCAGCTTCGCACATGGTGCGAATGACGTGGCCAATGCTGTTGGTCCTCTCGCTGCTATTAATGATGCAATCCTGCATGGCGGAATCGCCAAGAAGGCAGAGATTCCAATTTGGGTCATGATGGTGGGTGCAATTGGCATCGCGATCGGCCTGGCGCTCTATGGTCCCAAGCTGATCAAGACTGTCGGTAGCGAGATAACAGAACTCGACCAGATGCGAGCTTTCTGTATTGCCATGGCTGCTGCAATTACTGTCATTATCGCCTCCCAGTTAGGCCTGCCTGTTTCATCGACACATATCGCGGTTGGTGCGGTTTTCGGAGTTGGATTTCTGCGTGAATTCCTCAAGCACACCTATATGAAAATGGTAGAAGAGATCAAGGATCATCATCACGGCAGGGACGAGGCCGAGGTCGAGGCCTTCCTGCTGAGATTCCAGAAAGCCACGGTCAGAAGGAAAGGTGAAATGCTGCAGCAGTTGAAAGAGCATTCAGCTTCTGCTGATCTGAGCAAGAAGGAGCGCAAGGGACTCAAAAAAGTTTACAAGACTGAACTGGTCAAACGTTCTGCGCTGATGAAAATTGTTGCAGCATGGGTGATTACCGTGCCTGTATCAGGCATTCTTGCAGCCCTGCTCTTCTTTATGATCAGGGGCCTGATGCTGTGATAAAAACCTGGCAACTTCTGACAGGGTTGCTTTTCTCTATGGGTATCATGGCGTCGACGGCTGCCCAACAGCAGCAGCGTGACTACATTATGATTGTCGGTTCTTCGACAGCTTTTCCCATGGTCTCTACCGTGGTGGAGCGATTTGTCCGCAAGACAGGTGCACGATCACCCGTCGTTGAGGCGATGGGAACTGGTGGCGGCTTCCGCTTTTTCTGTGATGGTGTTGGTTTGGAAATGCCTGATATTACGATGGCGTCCAGGAAGCTGAATGAAGCAGAGCTAAAGCAGTGCGAGAGTAATGGGATACAGAATCCCGTAGAGGTGAAGATTGGCTATGATGGCATCGTATTCGTGAACACAAAAGATGCAGAGTCTTTCGATTTTTCTGCAAGGGATCTCTACCTCGCCCTGGCGAGGGAGATACCTGATCCTTCCGGCAGAGCCGAACTGGTCAGCAATCCTTACAGCAAATGGAACGAAATTAGCGAGTCACTGCCTGCACTGCCAATCAAGATACTCGGCCCACCGCTCAGTTCGGGAACGCGTGACATCCTGTTTGAGAAACTGATGGAGCAGGCTTGTGCTGATCACGCCATGCTACACGACATGAGAGGGAAGGATGCTGATGCATACAACGAACACTGTTACACCTTCAGGGAAGATGGAGCCTATATCGAGGCGGGCGAGAATGATGCGAGAATTGTGCGCAAGTTGTCACAGGATCCGGGTGCAATCGGTATCCTCGGATACAACTTTCTGGAGCGTAACGGCGATCTCCTGAAAGCGGCAACGATTGACTCGATTGCTCCTGAATTCGAAATGATCGAGGACAGCAGTTATCCCCTGTCGAGACCGCTTTATCTCTATATCAAGAGAGAACACTATCCACTTGTCAACGGGCTGAGCGAGTTTCTGTCCGAATTCACTTCCGATGCTGCATGGGGTGATGACGGTTACCTGATCGACAAGGGCCTGATTCCACTTAGTGCTGAAGAGCGTACGAGTTGGAGGAAGAGAGCTCTGCCCGGTACATAGCAGCTGGGAGAGTATGAGCTCCATTTTATGCAAGAGACTACCGCAACAATAGAATTCGGGGTCATGATCGTCGGCCTGGCCGGTGGCCTGGCCGGTGGCCTGGCGTTGTTTCTCTATGGCATGCGCAAAATGACCGAGGCGCTCAAGCTGGTCGCCGGCGATCGTGTCAAAAACATCCTCTCAAAGCTGACCACCAACCGTGTCACAGGCGCCCTGGCAGGTGCAGGTGTCACCGCAGTTATCCAGTCGTCATCAATTACAACTGTCCTGGTGGTCGGTTTCATTACCGCAGGCGTGATGAATTTTACCCAGTCGATGGGAATCATTCTTGGTGCCAATGTCGGCACCACGATAACAGCGCAGATCATCGCATTTAAAATCACGAAATCGGCAATGCTGCTGATTGCGATGGGCTTTTTTACCGAGGTGCTGGCGACCAATCAACGTGTCCGGCAGATCGGTATCATGCTGATGGGGCTGGGTATGCTCTTTTTCGGCATGGAGCTGATGAGCCAGGCAACCCACCCGTTGAGGGCCCTGGAACCCTTCATGGATCTCATGCGGGGCATGGAAAATCCGTTGTTGGGTATTCTCATGGGGGCTGGTTTTACGGCCTTGATACAGAGCTCCTCGGCGACCACGGGTATCGTGATCATCATGGCGAGCCAGGGCTTTGTGACTCTTGAGGCCGGAATTGCACTTGTGATGGGTTCAAATATCGGTACCTGTGTGACAGCTTATATCTCCGCGATTGGCAAACCGCGTGAGGCGATGCAGGCAGCGGTTGCACATATCCTCTTCAACGTGATGGGGGTACTCCTGTTTATTGCCTTTATTCCCTGGCTGGCGGAAGTGGTGAGATATATCTCGCCCGTGTCGTCCGGCCTGGATGGAGTCAACCGTCTTGCAGCAGATACGCCACGCCAGATAGCTAATGCTCACACGGTATTCAATGTACTCAACCTGCTAATCTTTCTTGGCTTTACCAACGCCCTGTCGGCCCTGGTGCTTCGCATCGTCCCGTCAATGCCGATTGTCGAAGAGAAAATCATTGAGCCGAAATATATCGATGACTACTACCTTGATCAGCCTGCACTGGCTCTGGATCGTGTGCGTCTTGAGATCACACGCATGGGTAAACATGCACTCTCCATGCTCCGGGATAGTATGCCGATCCTGACAGTTGGTACACGTGAGCGAATTCACTCGCTTCAACAGCGTGACGAGGAGATCGATATTCTGCACAGTGCGATCATTGTCTATCTGCACGATCTTTCATCGGGCGATCTTGTTGATCCGCTGCCGCAACGTCTCTATCAATATGTCACCCTGGCAAATCATATTGAAAATATTGCTGATACGGTAGAGAAGGGGATTGTTTCTGACAGCTACAAGCGACTTGATTACAAACTGACGTTCAGTGAGGGCACGGAAGAGTTGATCAAGGCGATCTATAAAGAGACTTATCTCGTTGGCCAGGCTGCACTGGAGGCGATAGAGAATAATGATCGTGACAAGGCGCAGGAATTACTTGATTCGAAGGCGCGTTTTGGCGGACTTGTAGAGCGTGCCCGCTCGCACCTCTATAGCCGTCTAACACAGGAATCGCCGGAGCATCTCGTTGTTTACAAGATTGAATCCAATGCGATTGAACACTACCGTCATATCCACAAACTGTTCATGCGTGTGTGCGAGATGATTATTGCACAGTCCGAACTGGAGAATGCTAAAGAGCAGGAGCAGGAAGAGCCGCAGGAAGAGCAGGAGCCGAGTAACGAAGAACGTTCTGAATAACTGTCGATGGCCTCACTACGGCAGTGGCGAGAGCCGGCTTTAACGATGCATTCTCACAGTCGATTGCGCATGGTTTTTCTTCAGGTTACCCGCATTTGGATTCGCCGCAGTTCAGGCATGTGAGGCAGTTATCCATGTTGATGACCGCCTTGGTATGGCATTTTTTACATAGCTGCGCACTGGGGGGGAATGTCTGTTCCTGCTTGGACTCCTTCTCGGTGACAGCACCCTGTTCAAACTCTGCACGTTTTTCATCGAGAATTTTCTGTTGATGCTCATCCGGCTTTTCCGGTTTGAGCATACCAATCATTTGAAGGTGGTCGCATACGACCTTGCCGATTTCTGCAACCAGTGAAGACATGTACTTGCCGCCCTTTTTGAAGTAGCCGCCGTTGGGATCAAACACGGAGCGCAGTTCCTCAACCAGGAAGGTGACGTCACCGCCCTTGCGGAAGACTGCCGACATGATCAGGGTCAGTGCGACAATCCACTGGTAGTGATCCATGTTCTTGGAGTTGATGAAGATCTCGAAGGGACGGCGCATTTCGTGCACAGTGCCCTCGTTGAGAACGATATCGTTGATGGTGACATAGAGTGCATGATCAGAGAGTGGCGTCTTGATCTTGTAGGTTGAGCCAAGCAGCATGCCGGGACGTGCAACCTTCTCATGCATCTGTATGACATTGCTTTCCGGCTTCTCTTCAACAGCTGTTGTTTCTGCCGGCCTGTCGTCGGCCTCAACTTCGTATGCGGTAATTTTCGAATCAATTTTGATGGTCATCTTGCTTGCCTCTAGAGCTTGCCGTAATAGCCCTCTTTAAGGGCATCAAAAAGGTTGGCAGCCGTATGGATTTCTCCGTCATATTCAATCTCTTCATTACCTTTCGCGGTGATTTTTGTGCCGTCATCGAGAGTGAAGGTGTAGCTGGTGTTTTCAAGGTCCTCTTCCTTGGCCAGGACGCCCTGAAAGGCCTCCGGGTTAAAGCGGAACGTGGTGCAGCCCTTGAGTCCCTTTTCGTAGGCGTAGAGGTAGATATCCTTGAACTCCTCGTAGTCGTACTCTGTGGGAACGTTAATGGTTTTGGAGATCGATGAGTCGATCCACTGCTGGGCGGCGGCCTGAACCTCGACATGCTGCCTTGGACTGATCTCGTCAGCACTGACGAAGTAGTCGGGAAGCTGCTGTTTCGGATCACTGCTGCCGGGCATTGCATCCGGATTCACCAGTTCGCGGTAGGCCAGCAGTTCATAACTGAGAACGTCGATCTTCTCCTTGCTCTTTTTGCCTTCGCGAATGATGTTGCGCGAGTAGTGATGAGCGAAACTGGGCTCGATGCCATTACTGGCATTGTTGGCAAGTGACAGGGAGATGGTGCCGGTCGGTGCAATTGAACTGTGGTGAGTGAAGCGACAGCCATGCTTGCTGATTTCATCGACCAGTTGCGGCTCAACCTCGGCCAGTTTCTGCATGTAACGACTGTAACGTGCATGCAGTACCTTGCCGCTGATTTCATCACCGGCTTTCCAGTGGTCGCGGCGCATCTCGGGTCTCTCTGCCAGCATCTCTTCGGTTACAGGGAAGGTCTCATCCATGATGGGCGCTGCGCCTTTTTCCTTTGCCAGTTCAATTCCTGTACGCCAACCGGTAACGGCCAGTTCACGTGTGACGCGCTGGGTAAACTCGAGTGAGTCACTATCACCATACTTCATCTGCAGCATGGTCATTGCCGAGCCCAGTCCCAGGTAGCCCATGCCGTGGCGACGCTTGTTCCTGATTTCGTCACCCTGCTTGTCGAGTGGCAGACCATTAATTTCGACAACATTGTCGAGCATGCGGGTAAATACTGAAACGACTTCCCTGAATTTCTCCCAGTCGAAGAAGGCATCGGAGGTGAAGGGATTTTGTACGAAACGAGTCAGGTTGACCGAACCGAGCAGGCATGCGCCGTGAGGGGGCAGGGGTTGTTCACCACATGGATTGGTTGCACGGACGGTTTCACAAAACCAGTTGTTGTTCATGTCATTGACCTTGTCGATGAGAATGAAGCCGGGCTCTGCATAGTCGTAGGTGCTTGACATGATCAGGTCCCAAAGGCGACGGGCACGGATGCTCCGGTTGATTCTGCAGGCAACCTGTCCGGCATCGTTGGAGATGTACCCTTTGCTGATTGGCCATTCGCGCCATACCACCTGGCTACTGTCATCCAGGTCGAGGTTATCTGATGTGACTTCTTCCTGTGTTAGTGGAAATGCCAGCTTCCACTCTTCATTACGCCTCACCGCCTCCATGAATTCGCTTGTGATCAGCAGTGACAGGTTGAACTGCCGCAGGCGTCCATCCTCGCGCTTGGCACGGATGAAATCCATAACGTCAGGATGACCGATATCGAAGGTCGCCATCTGCGCACCACGCCTGCCACCGGCGGAAGAGACGGTGAAACACATCTTGTCTTAGATATCCATGAACGACAACGGGCCGGAGGTGCGTGCACCGGCACCGCTGACATAGGCTCCACGTGGCCGCAGGGTAGAGAATTCGTAGCCGATACCGCAGCCTGCTTTCAGCGTCAGGCCTGCATCATGCACCTTGTCGAGGATGTCACCCATTGAGTCAGCGATGGTGTCAGAGACGGTGCAGTTGATTGTCGAAGTTGAGGGGCGATGTTCAGCCGACCCGGCATTGGAAATAATACGGCCTGCCGGGATGGCGCCATTTTTAAGTGCCCAGAGGAATTTTTCAGCATATTCGGTGCGCTTCCCGCTATCTTCCTCAATCTTTGCCAGCGCGGATGCCACGCGGCGGAAAGTGGCGTCGATATCTGTGTCTACCAGTGTCCCGTCTTTCTGTTTGAGGCGGTACTTGGAGTTCCAGATATCTGTCGATGCGTCCTGCATCGCGATTTCTGCAGGGGTTTCTGTGGTAGTCAATTCTTCTGGTTTGAGATTGAGGTTTTTCATTCTGACTCAGGCTTCCGGGTGATCAGTTAACCATCCAACCGCTTATTGGCGCAGTGGTCTGGTGTGAAACAAGAAATTAACCGAACTCTACATGTTGCGTATATAAATAATTTTTAATACAACATGTTGTGTTTGTTAGTTATAAATGTGGTTCAAGACACAGGATTTGTCAAGCCTTGAATGGAAGGCCTCATATTTCAACAACTTGTGTAGGGGTTTGGATGAAGTGGGGGTGCAATGTGATGACAGATTTGGAGAAAATCGGGGTGTTCGGGGTCACCAGGCGGTAGCCGCCTGGTGAAATTTCCCTCAATCGTGTGGTGTTCTCTTGTTGCCAGGAGTGGCTTCGTCAGCTGCGACTACTCTGCAGGTTGGCAATATTGCCGCCAGCGACATCGGAGGTATCGATTTCGATACCCGTCTGGCGAGCGATTGAAGTCGTAGAGAGTACGCCGCGAATCACCTGGCGACCATTTTCATCTGTTTCTGAAACGAGTGCGTGCTGACGTCCCATGCGTTTCAGGGTCGCGATGATATCTCCGACCGAGGCGCCACGTACGTCTTCCATGCTCAAAACCTCAACCTTGAACTGTGGTGTCATGAGATCACGAACCATGATCTCGTCGCGCTTTCCACCGACGTTGGATAGATGGTTCATAACACGCTCACCGTCGACATCCTTGCTGGTGATGATACCCATTATA
>NZ_MPRK01000053.1 GCF_002021095.1 Solemya elarraichensis gill symbiont
TGGGACAACCGTTACAACAGCTACAATGGTCGCTACGGCGCACCTTACGGCTACGGTCCAGCTCCTTACGGACCTGCTCCTGCTGCCCCTCAGGCGCCTGCAGCAACTGGTAACTGCCCACAGTAAATATTACTGGCAGTTAGCTGATAAAAACACCGGGCGGGGTAACCTGTCCGGTGTTTTTTATGTACAGGATGTACGGTATGGCAGGGATTTCTCCCGGAAATCTCCTGCACTCCCCACGTCCGTGTGGGTCGCCGGTCGGTAAATGCTCCTGCATAACCGACATCCCTGCCGTGCATGGATGCACAAATGCCGTGAGCGCAGGATGCGCAGGAACGGCCCACATCCCTGTGGGTCACGGGACATGGATGTCATGGAGCGATGAATTATAATAGATTGCTACCAACAAGGTGTCATGCCCTGTATGCTTCCTCCCAGATTATTAAATGCTATTGAGAATCCGGCAGTGTCACAGTTTTTTCAGATTCATCCCGACAATCCGCAGGCGCGCCTTATCAGTCAAACCGCCGAAATCGTGCGCGAAGGCGGAGTTATCATCTACCCGACTGATTCCGGTTATGCACTTGGTTGCCGCCTTGAAGACAAGGAAGCAATGGAGCGTATTGTGCAGATTCGTCGTGTCGGAAAAGATCATAATTTCACCCTGGTATGCCGTGACCTCTCCGAGATCGCAACTTATGCCAAGGTGTCGAACACCTCATACCGTACTCTCAAGAGCCTGATTCCTGGCCCCTACACCTTTATTTTCTCAGCGACGAAAGAGGTGCCAAAGCGCCTGCTGAATCCCAAGCGAAAAACCATTGGTATCCGAGTCCCTGACAACCGCATAGCACTTGATCTGCTCGACTCGCTCGGTGAGCCCCTGATGAGTACCACCCTGATCCTGCCGGGTGAAGAGGACCCATTGACCGATCCCTACGATATGCGTCAGACACTGGAGCATGCCGTCGACCTGATTATTGACGGCGGCTACTGTGGAATTGATGCCACCACGGTGGTGCACATGGATGAGGAACCACCGAGAGTGTCACGTACCGGCCTTGGGGACTCCGCTATGTTCGAGGCTGGCTGAGCCCCCACGTGGCACATTTATTCCTGTGCCTGCTTCTCCTTGCAAGTGTCACGCCGCTGTATGCAGATGTGATTTCACGGCCGGTTGTTTCCTATACCGGCGAAAATAGTGCTGATGGAATCAGGGTGCTGGCAGCATTCGAGCAGGATGATGAAGCGGATGACGGAAGCCCGATATCAGGATTGTCTGCACTTGCCTGGGATAACGACAACAGGCTGCTCTATGCTGTTTCTGACCGGGGTTGGCTGCATCACCTGCAGTTGCGCTTCGACAGTCGTAGTCAACTGGCTGAGATTGAGCGGCTTGCAAGCTACCAGCTACGTGACCTGAAAGGAAAGCCCCTGGAGGGCAAGTGGCGTGATGCAGAGAGTGCATTTGTACTGCATGGTGACAATGGCATTCGTGATGACACCCTGATCGTAATCGGTTTTGAGCGCTCACCACGTATTGTGCGCTACCGTTCGGATGGCTTTCAGCGGGATCGCTACAGCTTGCCAAAACAGTTATCGAAAAAGAAAAAATTTCACAAGCCGAATGACATGTTCGAAGCTGTCGCCATGCATGAAAAGCTCGGTGTTGTGTTAATCCCGCAGAAGCCGCTGAAAGGACGTGAAATCAATGCGCTCTACAGCATAAAAGGTGCTGGGTAATGGGATTACACGATGGAGAATGAGAGGGGTAACTCCATGTCGGCACTCGAGGCGCTGCCTGATGGCTCCCTTGTGGCGATGGAACGTGCCTGGGATAGTGTTTTTTTCTCGCTTGTGATCAGCCTGAAGCAGTTAAGAATCGATGCAGACCGGCTTGTGGTGGAGAAGATCGCTCGCCTTTCCAGTTCAGAGGGCTGGATACTGGATAATTTCGAGGGGCTTGCACACCACCTGGGCAAGCGCTTTTTTATCGTCAGTGATGATAACCAGAACCCGTTGCAACGAACACTGCTCTACTATATTGAGCTGGATACGAAGTAACACGGGATGCAATCTTTGCGTGGCGCTTGTATTATTTCAATATGACTCTTGAAGAGGCAGGACAGATGCGAAACACCTTTCTCTTGCTGCTACTCGGTGCCAGCCTGGCCGTGGGCGGCTGTTCGACTACACCGCCGCGTGATACCAGTAATATCTGTTCGATATTCGACCAGAAGTATGACTGGTACGACGACGCAAAAGATGCAAACAATAAATGGGGCGCGCCGATTCACGTGATGATGGCGATAATCAAGCAAGAGTCCCATTTTCGCCATGATGCCCAGCCGGCAAGAAAGAAGATTCTGTGGGTAATTCCTGGTGGCAGGCCTTCCTCGGCCTATGGCTACCCGCAGGCACTGGATGGCACCTGGGCCGCCTATAAGAAAGATACCAGCAGTTTCTTTGCCGACCGTGATGACTTTGCTGATTCCATTGATTTTGTAGGCTGGTATACAGACAACAGTCAGCGCAAACTCGGTATTTCGAAATGGGACGCCTATAACCAGTATCTCGCCTATCATGAAGGGCAGGGTGGTTATGCTCGCGGCTCTTACAAGAAAAAAGGCTGGCTGAAAACGGTGGCAAACAAGGTTGATAGTACTGCCAGGACCTATGGTGCCCAACTAAGACAATGTCGTGGATAATTGCTGATGAATCCGCCAGCAGGCCCAGCCCCGACGGTCGGCTTTGTCAGTCTTGGCTGCCCAAAGAACCTTGTCGACTCGGAACGCATTCTCACCCAGCTGCGTGCCGAGGGTTATGAACTTGCATCAGACTATGCCGATTCGGATATCGTTGTCGTCAACACCTGCGGTTTTATCGATGCCGCGGTACAGGAATCACTCGACACCATAGGCGAGGCACTGCAGGAGAATGGCAAGGTCATTGTCACCGGCTGCCTCGGCAAGCGTGATGAGGAGATCCGCGAAGTTCACCCGAATGTATTGGCGATTACGGGCCCGCACGAATACGAATCTGTCATGGAGCAGATTCATACACATCTTCCGCCACCGCATGATCCTTTCAGCAGCCTGGTGCCACCGCAGGGTGTCAAGCTGACGCCGAAACACTATGCCTATCTGAAAATATCCGAAGGCTGTAATCACAGCTGCAGCTTCTGCATTATTCCTTCACTGCGCGGCAAACTTGTCAGCCGCCCGATCGGCGATGTGTTACGCGAGGCGCAGACGCTTGTAGAAGGTGATGTACGCGAACTGCTCGTGGTATCGCAGGACACCAGCGCCTATGGTGTAGATACAAAATATCGCTCGGAGTTATGGAAGGGCGGCATCATCCAGACCCGCATTCGCGACCTGGCACGTGAGCTTGGCGATTTGCAGGCATGGATCCGGTTGCACTATGTCTACCCCTATCCGCATGTCGACGACCTGATTCCGCTGATGGCGGAAGGCCACATACTGCCTTATCTCGATATGCCGCTGCAGCACGGCAGTGAGAAAATTCTCAAGGCGATGAAGCGCCCGGCAGCCACCGAGAAAGTACTCGACAGAATTGCCCGTTGGCGAGAAATTTGTCCGGATTTGACCCTGCGCAGCACCTTTATTGTCGGTTTTCCCGGTGAGACAGAGGATGATTTTGAGCAACTGCTCGACTTTATCGGAGAGGCACAGCTCGATCGTGTCGGCTGTTTCACATACTCTCCGGTTGAGGGTGCTACTGCAAACGAATTACCCGGGGCAGTTCCGGAGGAAGTGAAAGAGGAGCGCCTACAGCGTTTTATGGAGTTGCAGGCCGGAATCAGTGCGGAGAAGCTGCAACGGAAAATTGGATCAAGGCAAATCGTGCTGGTTGACGAGGTGCATCCTGAACTTGTGGTGGCTCGCAGCGAGGCCGATGCCCCGGAGATTGACGGCAATGTCCTGATCGAGGGTGGCTGGGAACTGGAACCGGGGGATTTTGTCGAGGTTGAGATCAACTCGGCGAGCGAGCACGATCTCTACGCTGTTCCGATAACGGAATAAAAAACGGGCTGCCGTCAGGCAACCCGTTATGATTTCAAATCAGTGAGTCCGATTTAGAATGCTGCACCAGGCTTTGCACCCATTTTTTTCAGGATCGTCGCCAGAGGGCAGAAGCCTGTGAAGGCAGACTGCAGGATATTGGCACCGACAAAAGCGGTGAGCCACAGCCAATTGGCGTTGTGGAAAATCGGGCTGGCAGATGCACCCAGGGCAAGACTGATCAGTACCACGGTACCGGCAAAAGCCATTACAATACGATCGATAGACATAATTTAAACCTCAAATTCATTCATTAATAAATACTAATACACTTCAGCGCTGTTAAGTATCAGTAAGTTGCGCTGGGTTGTCAACATGGCAGAGATGATGGTTACTACCCTTGAAGAGCACGCCGGGCTGACTGCAGCACTGGAAAAACAGCTTGGCGCACGGCGCTACGAAACCCATATTTCAACCGTCCTGGTCGCAAACGGCAAGGCGTGGAAGATCAAAAAGCCGCTTGATCTCGGCTTTCTTGACTTCTCAACCCTGGAGCGTCGCAAGTTCTGCTGCGAGGAGGAGCTGCGTCTGAATGGACGTCTTGCCGATGATGTCTATCTGCGTGTGACGCCGATCTGCGGCAGTATCGATGCGCCGCAACTGGTTACAGATGATGGCGCAGGGTGTGATGTGATCGAATACGCCGTGGAGATGCGAGAGTTTCCAGCTGATGCACTGCTGGCAGATCACCAGGAGCTGCTCTCAGAAGAGGCGATGGATGCGATTGCCCGCCAGGTTGCAGATTTTCAAAAAGAGATAGCAAGTGCCAGGACGGGCGGTGAGCTCGGTTCTCCCGAGGCTGTACTGTTCCCGATGCAGCAGAATTTCGACCAGGTACGTCAACTGATCGATGACAGTGATGATCATGCCAGGCTCGACGCGTTGAACAATTGGACGGTTGCGCAGCATCAGCGTCATGAATCCCTGTTGGCATCACGTCTTAAGAATGGTTTTGTCGCCGAGGGACATGGTGATATGCATCTCGGTAACATCGCCGTGGAAGATGGCCGGTTCATTATTTTTGACGGTATCGAGTTTAATCCAAACCTGAGTTGGATCGACAAGGTCAACGAGATTGCCTTCTTCATGATGGATCTTGATCGCAATGGGCATCGTGACCTGTCAGCACGTTTTCTGAATAGCTGGCTGATCAATACAGGCGACTACGAGGGGCTGGCGCTGCTGCGTTTTTACCAGGTCTACCGAGCCATGGTGCGTACCAAGATTGCTGCATTCCGCCTCGCGCAGGAGATTAGTGATGAAGAGCGTGAAGCAGTGACGCAGGCGTATCGTGAATACCTGTCACTTGCCGAATCTTATATTGTTGATGAGCAGCCGCGCCTGATGATTACCTGCGGGCCCTCGGGTTCCGGCAAGAGTGTTGTTGCGCGAGCGGTTGTTGCGCATCTTGGTGCCGTGCAAGTTGCGTCAGATGTCGAGCGCAAGCGTCTTGCCGGACTTGCGGCGCTTGAGTCCAGCAATAGTGGCATCGACACTGGTATTTACACAAGAGAGATGTCGCAAAAGACCTATCAGCGCCTGCTGCAGTTGAGTGAAACGATACTTAAGGCGGGATTCAGTGCAGTTGCAGATGCAACTTTCCTGAAGCAGGATTACCGTAAACCCTTTGCCGATTTGGCAGAGAGACTTGATGTGCCTTTTCACATCTTGAGGATGGAGACAAGTGAGGATGAGCTGATGCAACGTGTCGAGGTGCGTCTTGCACGCGGTGATGACCCGGCAGAGGCGAATGTTGAAGTGCTCAGGCAGCAGCTGAAATCACAAGATACATTGGATGAGAGCGAGCAGGCACATGCCATCATTCTCACCCCACCGGACGTTGATGCTGGCGATTACCTCGCGCGCTTATAAAGTGACATGCTAATCAATAGTGACCGCGTCCATGGCGGTGAGTAGTAAAGAGGCATCCGTATCAGCTCGAATGGCGCCTTCTGAGAGTATTCGACGCCAACGGCGTGCACCTGGCATTCCGCTGAAGAGTCCCAGCATGTGGCGTGTAACATGAGACACCTTGCCGCCTTCTGCAAGGTGTTTCTCTACGTAGGGAATCATCACCTCGACTGCTTCTCGCGGTGAGGTGCACGGATCCTGCTGCCCGTACAGACTGCTGTCGACTTGTGATAGCAACCAGGGTGTATGGTAGGCAGCACGACCAATCATGACGCCATCAACATGTTGCAGGTGAGTGCGGCTCTCTTCGAGATTCATAATGCCGCCATTGATGATGACATCGAGAGCAGGAAAATCTTTTTTAACCCGGTAAACACTTTCGTAACTAAGTGGCGGAATCTCGCGATTCTGTTTCGGACTGAGTCCCTTAAGCCACGCCTTGCGTGCGTGGATGATAAAGGTTTTGCATCCGCTATCGGCTACCGTACCAATAAAATTGACCAGCTCTTCATAGCTGTCCTGTTCATCGATCCCAATTCGGTGCTTGATGGTAACGGGGATCGAGACACTCTCCTGCATCGCCCTGATGCAATCCGCGACAAGCTGTGGTTCAGCCATCAGGCAGGCGCCGAATGCGCCATTCTGTACGCGATCGGAAGGACAGCCAGCATTGAGATTGATCTCATCATAGCCCCACGATTCGACAAGTTTCGAGGTGGCAGCAAGATCAGCCGGGTCACTGCCACCGAGCTGAATGGCAACGGGATGCTCTTCAGCATTGAATTGCAGGTGTCGATCTACATCGCCATGCAAGAGTGCGCCCGTGGTGATCATTTCTGTGTAGAGCAAGGCGCAACGCGTCAACTGCCGGTGAAAATAGCGGCAGTGACGGTCTGACCAGTCGAGCATCGGTGCGACGGAAAATAATCTGTTGATATTATTTGGCATTAATTATTCTGTATTGAGAGTATTTAGCTGCTAGTGAAATTCTATACAATGTATCTGATTATGACGTGTTGGACGTCATTTATGATTATATTTAATGAGGAAAACGAATGACACAGGATGAGATTCTCAAGACCCTTCTGGATGAACTGTATGATCTGACAGTCAGTACAGACATTGATTTAAAGAATCATGCGCATCCGGGAAGTGTCAAATTTGAAGAGCTGAGGCTGGATAGTCTTGACACCCTGATGATGGCAATGAATGTTGAAGAGAAACTTGACCTGGAACTGGAAGTTGCCGAATTTCCACGAGACGCCACGCTCGATGAATTTGCCGAATATATATTGGAATTAATAAATCAATGATTTGAACTCTTCAAGTAGCTGGTTGTTTACCAGTAACGGAGCAGGTGTGAGGTGCCCGCAGTTCTCAATTTCAGAGAGATGCATTCCGGGAACAGAAGCCAGGTGCCTGGCATGGGCCACGTCTATTTCTGAATCTAATCCATAAATAACTTTTCTCTTAACTCCATCTTCTTTTTCAGTGAGAATTTTAGCCATGTCAACACGGATGTCTGGGTCAAGTTGAGCCTTGATTTTCTCTGTCATGAATTTGCCGGATGCCAGTGTGGATTCTTCAGATATGTCTGAACGTATAGAAAACCCAAGATACCCACAGCACTGAATCCTGCTTGACATGAGTAATGATGCAAAGCCGCTCGAAGAGAATCCTGTGATGAAAATCTCATCGATTCCTTTGTTTTTCAGAAATGCTTCGATTGAAGAGATTGAGGTGGAGAAATTGTTTGTGAAACCAGGGATCCCGTTAAGGTAATTGAAGTGAGAAGCATCCTTCAGGAATAGCAGTGAGCCCCCGAGTTGTCTTAGTAGCGACAACATGGAAAGGTTTGAAAAATAGAAGTTGTTATACATTGTCGTAAAGAGAACGAGCGCAATTTCCGGGTGTTTGTCACATTTCTCGAAATATGGCTTATCGAGCTCATAGAGTTCACGCATCAGCTCCGGATCACCAAGGCATTGCCGAAAAGTGTCTATTTCCTGAATCGCATTCCATTGAACTCTCAGCTTTTCCATGAATGCCCTTGCATCGGGATGTGTATATCGTTTCTCTAGTCTGTCATGAAGTATTTTGAATTCAGGAACGCCTTGTGTGGCTAATTCCGATAGCAGAAAGAAACTTTCTTTAGCTGTCCGGTTCCGTTTATTGGCAAGCTGTTCCAGATAAATATGCTGCCCCGGAGAATGTTGTTCGCGGCTATGAATACGCATGGTTAAATCTCGATACGAGCGATAGCACGCAGAGGCATGGTGAAAGGATCGCTGTTTTCCTGCATTTCAAGCGAGAGAGGAGTCATTCTACAACCGTAATCCTTGAGTTGTTCCTTTAGAGAATCAAATATATATTGTGAAATAGGACGCCCAAGGCAGACATGTACACCAAATCCATATAAAGACGAGAGATTTTGCTCTTCTGTATATTCGCTGCTTTGCGTGATGCAACGTACCCTCTGGCCTGAACTGAATTGACAAGAGCCTATCCGGCCATCTGTTTTGCTGATTCTGTCGACGTAGGTCAGACTGCTTTTCCTGTATCCCTGGCCTAATTCCAATGCAGATACTTTTCCTGCATTGTTTCGGAGGGCTGCATCATACAGAGATAATGCCAGTGAACCTGTAAATGGCCTGGTTCCAAGTGCCGCCAGTGCAATCCTGAGTAAATTCTCTTCGCCTCGCCTGGTGATTATCTCAGAGAGCCTGTTATTGATGATTTCACGTTTTCGGATTGATAAGACAGGACTGAAGAGGGATGGGATTGAGTCGATAATCTCCTGAGAGTCATCTCCGCACTGGCTGATTGTCGTAGCAACCGAGTGCCAAAGTGGCCTTGCAAAATCTGCCACAAGATCAAATTCACAGCGCCTCGTGAAGAATCTCTGCAGTAGTTTGTCAATCGTATTTCTTGCTTCTTCTTCCTGTTCCTTTTTAGTTGAGGCAACGAGAAGCGCCATTTTTTTCTTGTTGTCTTGTGTGCCTCACCATCCATGAAGATTGGTAATTTTTCAATAAGAGAGATGCTCGCACTAAAATCCATGCCTGATCTGGATTGCATCTCCCTGTATTTATCAGCCATATTGTAGGCATGGAAATCCCTGGACATGATGATCTCTTTCGCATCAGGGAACCTGATCGTCAGGATGTCTTCATTGACTTGCGGTTTCATCAT
>NZ_MPRK01000054.1 GCF_002021095.1 Solemya elarraichensis gill symbiont
GTCGACCACAGGCCATAACCGTGTACAGGCAGAATCACACGTGTGATTGTGTCGTCATCTTGGACCAGATAAACACTGGCAACCCGGGCACGCGCCTTGATTGAAGCGATATCCGCATCCGTAGAGAGGCGCAGATTCAGTTGCGGATCTTTTGCTGCCTTGCGCTGGTCATAAGTTGCAGCGTCCATGTTTTCGACATAGGTACCAGTGGCGAGATCAACAAGACGTGTCTCGATACTCTGATCGAAAGTCTCCTGAATGTTGCCGCTTGTATCCAGCCCGGCAACAGAGAGGATATAACGCTGCTTGTCGAGAGCCTTGTTTGCCTCTTGCAAGGGGCGTAGTCCGACGGCAGCCGCTGCAACGATAATGGAACACACCAGGCACAGGGCCAGTGCAATTACGATTGTCTTTGTTTGCGAGTCATTCGGCATCGCCAGGATGCGACCGATTGGCCCGCCAATGGTTTGTGCACTCTCCTGGCTCATGATGCGATCCTCCTTTGACGGCGCTTGATATTGGCCTGCACAATGAAGTGGTCTATTAATGGCGCGAAGATATTGCCGAAGAGGATGGCGAGCATCATACCTTCAGGAAATGCCGGATTGATCACGCGGATCAGCACGGCCATGAAACCGATCAGTGCCCCATACCACCAGCGTCCTTTGTTAGTCATTGCAGCCGACACAGGGTCAGTTGCCATGAAGATCATGCCAAAGGCAAAGCCTCCGAGAACCATGTGCCAGTAGAAAGGCAGGGCAAACATCGGGTTTGTTTCTGAACCAATCAGGTTGAGCAAAACAGAAGTGACAGTCATGCCGAGAAACACACCACCGACAACGCGCCACGAGGCGATCTTTGTGTACAGCAGGAAAACACCGCCAAGCAGGATGGCGAAAGTCGATACTTCACCGATCGATCCCTGAACATTACCAAAGAAGGCATCCCACCATGTAAGGCTGGATGCGATGATATTTTCAACACCGCCAGCGGCACCCAGTGACAGGGGGGTTGCACCCGAGAAGCCGTCAAGAGCAGTCCACACGGCATCACCTGACATGGCTGCCGGGTAAGTAAAGAACAGAAACGCACGGCCTGTCAGTGCAGGGTTGAGAAAATTCTTGCCGGTTCCACCAAACACTTCCTTGCCGATGACGACGCCGAAGCTGATGCCGAGAGCAACCTGCCAAAGTGGAATCGATGGCGGCAGTGTCAGTGAGAAAAGCATCGAGGTAACAAGAAAACCCTCGTTGACTTCATGTTTGCGTATGACCGCAAACAGTACTTCCCAAAACCCTCCGACCGCCAGCGTGACGACATAGATGGGTAACCAGTAGGTAAGGCCATGTACAAAGCTGGCAAATACTGAGTTGGCTGAGTAGCCTATGCCGAGGCCTTCGAGAACGTCGGCTCGCCATCCCCCTGTAGATTCGATACCCATCGCAGCCATGGCGCTGTTAGCTTGGAAGCCGGTGTTGTAGAGCCCCCACAGAAGCGCAGGCATGACTGCAACGACAACCAGTGACATGACGCGTTTGAGATCAATTGCATCACGAACGTGTGGTGAACTGCGTGTGACATCCGGAGGTGTATAGAGAAAAGTGTCGACCATCTCATAGAGGGCATACATTTTTTCGAATCGCCCACCCGGCAGAAAATCGGGTTCGATTCGGTCAAGAAAACGGCGCATACGTGACATTATCCTTCCCTCTCTATCTGTTCCAGGCAGGCACGCAGTGCAAGACCATAGTCAAATTTGGATGAAGAGACATAGCTGCACAATGCAAGATCCTCCTCGTCAAGTTCGAGGCAACCGAGTTGCTGTGCAAGATCCGTGTCTCTTGTAAGAAGTGCTCGCAGAAGTTGCGTTGGCAGAATATCGAGCGGCATGATCCGCTCATAGTTACCTATCGGCACCATCGCTCTCGGGCTGCCATTGGTTGAAGTGGTAAAGCGTAACAGGCGGTTTTTAGGCAAGAGTGAACTCAGGTGCGAGTTGATCGCAGAGAACTTGTCCCTGCCGGGCTTGATCCATCCCAGCAGCTCGCGTTCGCAGCCCTCGGGCAGGATGCTGATCTGGTTATGGAAGCGGCCAAGAAACTGTCCCCAGCCGGCTGCTTTCTTACCAGCCAGAACCGAACCGGAGATAATGCGGCACTCACCGGCTTCGAGTTCGTCTTTCAACAGATCTTCTGCATTTGCCCCCATGCGTGTTCTCAACAGGCGAGGGTCTTTCACCATGGGGCCACCGATTGCAACAATGCGATCAACCGGCAGGCGGCCGGTCTTGAACAGACGTGCAAAGGCGATGACATCCTGATGATTGATATGCCAGACTGTTTTGCCTGCGTGTGCCGGTTCCAGCATATGCATATGCGTTCCTGGCAGCCCTGCAGGGTGGGGGCCCTGAAATGTTGAATTGACGAGTCGCTCAAGATTTTTAGGCAGTTCGTATGGCTCTGCTGTATTCACATAGACATTACCGTGCGTCAACACTGTCAGCAGTGCCAATCCCTGGTTGAACTCCTCGCGTGCATCATTGATGACTACCATCGGGTCTGCCGCGAGAGGACGAGTATCAATAGAAGTAACGAATATGGCTGAAGGAACCGAGCCCGTTTCCGGCGCCTTGCTGTAGGGGCGAGTTCTGAAAGCGTTCCAGAGTCCCGAGTGCCGCAGCTGTTCGCAAACCGTGTCGTGATCGATGCCTGAGAATTCCGCCGGGTCATAACGCTGGAACTCTTCAGCTTCATCACCATCAAGTTCGATAACAACTGAACGCAATACGCGACGTGCACCGCGGTGAATCGCTTTGACTGTACCGCAACCGGGCGATGTAACCATCACACCCGGTTTTTTCTTATCTTCCAGTAGTGCCTGTCCGAGTTTGACGCGTTCGCCTTCCTTGACCAGCATGGTTGGTTTCATACCGACATAGTCGTGCCCGAGAATGGCGACAGTCTCAACCTTGTTGCCCCCTTCGATTACCTGGCGGGGTTTTCCCTCGACAGGCAGGTCCAGGCCCTTTTTGAGTTTGAATGTTTGGCTCATTGGGGTCGTATCCAGTTTTTATAATCATCCGTTTAAAGGGGGGGGATCATCTGAATCTGATGATATTTACCTCCCCAGTCATCAATACTACTTATGCAGCATCGCAGTATTTCTTATTATTGCGGCGCAACATAGCAAAAAGATCACAGGGATTGCAAGCTCAAATTCTGTTTTCAGTTGTTTAGCTTGAGATATGGAGGGAAATGGGGAGGATATTTTCCAGTTTGAGGCCGTTTTCCGTTAGAATGTGCAGCTATTTTTCAGATGTAGGCAATCAGAGAGTTATGGCGCTGAATTCGATCGACGAGATTATCGAGGATATCCGTCAGGGCAAAATGGTCATCATCATGGATGACGAAGATCGTGAAAACGAGGGTGACCTGTTGATGGCTGCCGAGGCGGTCACGCCTGACGCAATCAACTTTATGGCGACTCACGGACGTGGTCTCATCTGCCTGACGCTGACTGACAAGCGCTGCAAGCAACTGCGACTGCCGCTAATGGTCTCTGGTGAGGACCTGCTCCAGTCAACCAACTTTACTGTTTCTATTGAGGCGGCTGAAGGCGTGACGACAGGTATTTCTGCTGGTGATCGGGCGACAACCGTGCTGGCAGCAGTTGCCGAGGAAGCAACGCCGCAGGATCTTGTTCAGCCTGGCCATATCTTTCCGCTGATGGCACAGCCGGGCGGAACCCTGGTGCGTGCAGGACACACAGAAGCGGGTTGCGACCTGGCGCGCCTTGCGGGCTACAATCCTGCAGGTGTGATTGTCGAGATCCTCAACGAGGACGGCACCATGGCACGGCGCCCGGATCTTGAAACCTTTGCTGAAGAGCACGACCTCAAGATCGGCACGATCGAAGATCTGATTCAGTATCGCATCAGAAATGAAAAAACGGTTGAGCGCATCAATACCTGCGATTTGCCGACCGATCACGGTGATTTCAAGCTTTATGCCTATGAGGATATCGTTGATCGTGATGTACACATGGCCCTGGTTATGGGTGAACCTTCACCTGAAAAGCCTGTACTGGTTCGTGTGCACGTGCAAAATTCAATCCACGACCTGTTCGATTCCAATATTTCCGGAAGCGGCTGGCCGCTACGCAGCGCGATGGAACAGATTGCCCGTGAGGGTGAAGGTGTCATAGTTGTACTACGCAATCATGACAGTCCCAAGGAACTTGTGCAGCGTATTGAGGTAGCAGCTGGCAGGGCGACAGCTCCCGCAATGACGTCTGGCGATGCAGACAGTCGCAAGGAACTGCGCACGCTTGGTGCCGGTGCCCAGATTTTGGCTGACCTTGGTGTTGGCAAGATGCGCGTCATGAGTGCGCCAATCAACCTGCATGGTCTGCACGGATTTAATCTCGAAGTTGTCGAGTTTGTCGAGAGCGAGTAGCAGGTCAATATAGACTTGATCTAAAAAGCATTTATAATTAACTGAAATCAAAGAGTAAAAAGGTTAGTCAAATGAGCATCAAAACTATCGAAGGCGGCATGACGGTCTCAGACGCTAAATTCTGCGTCGTGGTAACACGCTGGAACAGCTTTGTCGTGGAGAGCCTCGAGAAAGGCGCAATCGATACACTGCTACGACACGGTGCGAGCGAAGATGAGATCACCGTTGTACGTCTGCCAGGAGCCTTTGAACTGCCCGTAGCACTCGACAAGATCGCAGCCAAGGGTGAGTACGATGCCATCATCGCACTCGGCGCTGTTATTCGCGGCGGCACACCACACTTTGAGTATGTAGCCGGTGAAGCTGTCAAGGGAATGTCACAGGTCAGCCTCAATCGCGGTGTGCCTATCAGTTTCGGCGTTCTTACTGTCGACACGATTGAACAGGCCATCGAGCGTGCCGGTACCAAGGCGGGCAACAAGGGTGGTGAAGCGGCTGCAACAGCCATCGAGATGGTCAACCTCCTCAGGCAAATCTGATTTCAATGTCAAATAAACGTCACAAGGCCCGGCAGCTAGCTATGCAGGGCCTTTATCAATGGCAGGTCAATCAACAGAACGTTGAAGAGATCATCAACCAGTTCCTTGGCGACGAGGATATGGGCAAGTTTGACGTCCCATACTTTCGCGACCTGCTTTCCGGTGTTCCTTCACACCTCGATTCCATTGATGAAAAGATCAAGCCCTTGATCAATCGCTCCATCGAGCAGGTTGATCCGGTAGAGCGCGCGATACTGCGGCTTGGTGTCTACGAAATGATGCAACACCCCGAGATTCCTTTTCGGGTCGTGATTAACGAAGGCGTGGAGTTGGCCAAGACCTTTGGTGCCGAACAGGGACACAGATACATCAACGGCGTTCTCGACAAGCTTGCGCCGCAGCTGCGTCCATTCGAAGCGAAAAAGAAGTGAAAGCCTGCAGGCTGAAGTCTAGTGAGCAGTTCCGAATTTGATCTGATCGAATCGATTGCCAGGTCGCAATCTGCGCGACGTGACGACGTCACGCTCGGTATTGGTGATGACTGTGCCTTACTCAATGTCCCGGCAGGAATGGAACTGGCGGTTTCTCTTGATACGCTCGTTAGCGGACGTCATTTTTTTGCAGATGCATCTCCCGAACTTATCGGCCACAAGGTGCTGGCCGTCAACCTCAGCGATCTTGCTGCCATGGGTGCAGAACCTGCATGGGTGACCATGGGATTGACCTTACCCGAGCCGGACAAGGAGTGGCTGGCTGGTTTCATGCGTGGTTTCTCAGTGCTCGCATCAAAGTATGGTGTGCAGCTTGTCGGCGGTGACACAACCAGCGGCCCACTCACTGTCAGTCTGCAGGCGCATGGCCTTGTTCCTGCAGGCAAGGCGATCAGGCGTAGCGGCGCCAGGCCTGGTGATCTTGTCTATGTCAGCCATACAATTGGTGATGCAGGTGTTGCTCTGGCGATGCTTCAGGGACGTATCACCGCGACTGATGAACTGGATACACTAAGGCAGCGCCTTGAATCTCCCCAACCCAGAATTGAACTTGGTATTGCCCTCAGAGACGTGGCAACTGCTGCCATCGATCTATCTGACGGACTTGCCAGCGACCTCGGGCACATTTGCGAACGCTCACAATGTGGCGCTGTAATAGAGACGCATAGGCTGCCGCTTTCAGGTGCGGTTGGCACACTGTCTGACTGGCGCCTGGCTGTCACCGCCGGTGATGATTACGAACTCTGTTTTACTATTGATCCATCGCAGCAAGAGAGAGTCACGCAGTTATCGCAGGAACTTGACTTGCGCCTGTCCTGTATTGGCAAAATGCGACAGCAGCCAGGTATCGACTTTGTTTCGGACGATGGCTCAAGCGAATCAGGCCTGCAGGGTTATGATCATTTTCCGGAGAGTGACACATGAATAGTTTCAACATGAAAAATCCTGTGCACATTCTTGCTGTCGGCTTTGGTTCGGGCCTCTCTCCATTTGCGCCTGGCACCATGGGCACCCTGGTTGCTATCCCTCTCTACCTGCTGATTGCCGGACTGCCACTGCTTGCTTATCTCGCGATATGCCTGGTTACTTTTGTTATTGGAATCTGGCTGTGCGAAAAGACCTCAAAAGATCTTGGTGTTCACGACCATGGTGGCATCGTGTGGGACGAGATCGTTGGCTATCTTGTGACAATGGCAGGCGCGCCAGTCGGTTGGCCATGGATTCTTGCCGGTTTCATCCTTTTTCGCATTTTCGACATCCTCAAACCATGGCCAATTCGCTGGCTCGACAAGTATGTCAGCGGCGGCTTCGGCATCATGATTGATGATCTTGTAGCCGGCCTGTTTTCGGCAGCCATCCTGCAGTTGGCCTACTATTTTCTGCTGTGAATTTTCCGCGCATAGAAGAGATTCCCTACACAGTTGACTCGGCGCTGCTGTTCGAGCAGATTTCCGATATGCAGTGGCCCGTGTTTCTCGACAGTGGAGGCAGTAGTCGTCGCGGCAGATTTGATCTGCTCGCAGCCAATCCTTTCACAACACTGGTGACGTGCGCCGGTGAGACAGTTATCACCGAGGGCGGAGAGACTCACACATCGGCGGATGATCCATTCGATCTGCTCAGGCAGGCGATGAGTGAACAGCAGCATGCTCTCGGGGCGTTGCCGTTCGAAGGTGGTGCGATCGGGTATTTCGGTTACGACCTTGCACGTTTAATCGAAAAGCTGCCCGAGAAGGCGCAGGATATTGACCAGCTACCGGAAATGATGGTTGGCATCTATGACTGGGCAGTCATCGTCGATCACGAACTGGGCAGAAGCTGGCTGGTTGGACAGGGCAGAAGTGAACAGACCGCTGCAGAGTGGCCAGGGTTGCTGGAACGTCTACGTGCTCCCGGATCACAGGGCAACATCGGGGTGACCGCACTCAGGGCATTGCAGCCATTTGAATCGTCGGTCACCAAGGCTGAGTACCTGCAGGCACTGAAACACATACACAACTATATCAATGCAGGTGACTGCTACCAGGTCAACTATACGCAACGCTTTGCTGCACCGGTTGAGGGTGATGCATGGCAAGCCTATGTCGATATTCGCAAACAGAATGCAATACCTTATGCGGCTTTCATGCGCCTCGATGAAATCGAGATTTTGAGCTTCTCACCCGAGCGTTTTCTGCGTCTATCGGGTAATCGTGTTGTTACCGAACCAATCAAGGGCACGCGCCCACGCGGTGAGTCGACAAGCGCCGACCTGGCACTGCAGGATGAGCTCTACAACAGCAGCAAGGACCGTGCCGAGAACCTGATGATTGTTGATCTGCTGCGCAATGACCTGGGACGCGTGTGTCAGCCGGGCACAATCCATGTCAAAGAGCTGTTTCATCTCGAAAGTTTTCCAACAGTTCATCATCTCGTTAGCCGTATAGGTGGAGAGCTGCGCGAAGGCGAGGACGCACTGAGCCTGTTACGCGCCTCTTTCCCGGGCGGTTCGATTACCGGTGCACCGAAGATCCGAGCGATGGAGGTTATAGAGGAACTGGAACCATACAGGCGGGGTATCTACTGTGGTTCGATAGGTTATATCGGGTTTAACGGCAACATGGATACCAGTATCACGATACGAACCATGGTACATAGGTCAGGGCAGGCGCATTACTGGGTTGGTGGCGGGATTGTTGCCGATTCCGATCCTGATGAAGAGTACCAGGAGTGCCTGGACAAGGCGGCGGTGTTCAGGCGTTTTTTCGATTCTTGACAGTTGTCACACCAGTCGAAACACGTCACCTCTGCCGAAAAAACGTCACCCCGGCCACATCATCGTCACCCCGGGCTTGACCCGGGGTCCATCAGACACAGTTCACTAATTCATGGATACCGGCTCAAGGCCGGTATGACGACGTCGGGGAATGAATTACTTGTGCTGCATATGCTTCGAATGGTCCATTTTTGAATGATCCATTGCAGGCATCATCATTTTCTTGACTGGTGCTTCAACCTGCTTGGTGCTGCCGTCTCTGAATTTCAGCGTTACAGTCACCTTGTCACCTGATTTGAGCGGTGCATGCAGATCAATAAGCATGACATGATAGCTCATTGGTTTAAGCATAGTCTGGCCATTGGCGGGAATGATGATTTTATCTACCTCGAACATGCGGTGAACACCCTTGTCATCTGTTTCATGGGTGTGCAGTTCCACGAGTTTGGAGACGTTGCCACTGGCACTGACCAGCGCAGCCTCCTTGTCACTGGTGTTTGTCAGTGTCATGAAGAGAGCCGATGTTTGAGAAACCGGCGGTACTTCACGTACCCATGCATCGGAAACAGTCACCCCCTCGGCGCTGGTTGCTGCATATGCAGATGTGATGCCTGCAAGCATGATCAGGGCTGAAACAATGATTCGGTTAGTCAGTTTTTTCATAGGTATTTCCTGTATTCCATTAATATGTGATTCAACTTCGACAATTATATGATGATTT
>NZ_MPRK01000055.1 GCF_002021095.1 Solemya elarraichensis gill symbiont
TGATGATTTTCGACTTGCTAAATATCAATATTGGCTGACATGTACATGGGTAGTTACTGACGGGTAGAATAGGCTGCAACGACTTCTATAGACCAGATAATCATCAGCATGAAATACATCTCCATACCTGTCACCCCATTTGAGCAGAACTGCTCCATCGCATGGTGTGATGCGACTAAAGAATCGGTCTTTATTGATCCGGGTGGTGACGCTGACGAGTTGATCGGGGCATCCGATGCCAAGGGGCTCAAACCTGTTGCCATCTATCTGACCCATGGACACCTCGATCATGTTGGCGGTACTACCGCTCTTGCAGATCATTATAAAATCCCGATTTGGGGCCCGCACAAGGATGATGCCTACTGGCTGGAAGCGCTGCACAAGCAGGCGCAAATGTTCGGGCTGCCTGAATGCAGGGAGTTTGCACCGGATCACTGGTTGGATAACGGGGATCAACTTGTGTTCGGTGAGGAGAAGATGGAAGTTGTGCACACCCCCGGACATACCCCGGGACACCTTGTGCTCTTTCACCGAGAATCAGCTGTTGTATTCAGTGGTGACCTGCTGTTTCGTGGCTCAATCGGTCGTAGCGATTTTCCCGGCGGTGATCACCAGCAACTGATCGATTCGATTAAAAATCGCCTTTTTCCGCTCGGAGATGATGTCAGGGTTGTTCCGGGTCACGGGCCTGAAACCACAATTGGTGAAGAGAAGCGTACAAATCCGTTCGTGCGTTAAAGCGTGGAGAGATAAGTAGCCAGTGCGTCCTCTTCCTCAAGGGTCAGTACGCTCTGAAACGAAGGCATATCCATGCCACCATAATGGACTGTCCTCTTCAGGAACTCCTTTGGTTCCCTGAGGTCCTCAGCATAACGATGGCAACGTTGGCAATTCTCCTCGAAAAGTATTGCCCCGACATTGGGTTGTGTTGATTTGATTGAAGCACATGAGGCAAGCGCTGCCGATAACAAGGTGGCTGGCAGGAGGAGAAAAATTGTCTTCATCTGGTACAAATCCATCATTATTTTTGATTACATTAACATAGTTGCTGACGGGCATAGAAGATGAAACAGAGATTGATTATCGGGGTAAGCAGTTGCCTGCTAGGCAACCCGGTTCGTTACGACGGTAATCATAAGCGCAACCCTTACCTGGCCGATACTCTGTCTGCCTATTTTGATTTTGAAGTCTTCTGCCCTGAAACTGCGATCGGGCTTGGTGTTCCAAGGCCGGCAATGCAGCTCTATGTTGACGCCCACAGCACTAAATTGGCGCAGGTGGCTGACAGCAACATAGATTACACGCAGCAGATGCAACAGATGGCTACCGAGCAGTGCAGACAGCTGGGCCACCTGAGCGGCTACATTCTGAAAAGCAGATCTCCCAGTTGTGGTAAGCAAGGCGTTACTCTTTTCGACTACACCGGGCAGGTCGCAGGTAGTGGGGCAGGCCTGTTTGCCACAATCCTGCTGAAGACCTTTCCAGCCCTTCCTGTCGAAGAGGAGACATGTCTCGAAAATGCAGCTTTGCGGGAGGATTTTATCGAGCGTGTTTACGCTTACGCAGCAAGCAAGCCCTCCGTATAGCCGAGTTTCTTCCCTGACAGGGCGCGCAGTCCCCCCTGTGTAACTTGCATTTTCCTGAAAAGTCGTTAAACTGCGCGCCTTTACGTGGTTTTGTGCATGTCATGAAATCACACTCCTTGCTTCACCGCACTAGCGGGAGGCTTCTAACTCATAGGGAGCTACAATGCGTCATTATGAAATCGTGTTCCTGGTCCATCCAGACCAGAGTGAGCAGGTTCCCTCAATGATTGAGCGTTATCGCACAATGATCGAGGGAAATAGCGGCAAGATCCATCGTCTTGAAGACTGGGGTCGTCGTCAGCTCGCATACCCAATCAACAAAATTCACAAGGCACACTACGTGCTGATGAACATCGAATGTGACAGTGAAACTCTTGCTGAAATCGAGAGCAATTTCCGTTTCAACGATGCCATCCTGCGTAACCTCGTCATCCGTCGTGATGAAGCTGTTACCGATGCCTCGCTTCTGGCCAGGCAGGATACTCGTGAAGAGCCCGCCGCAGCTGAATCTGCTGCCTGATTCTGAAACAGGAGATATAAGATATGTCACGTTTTTTTCGTCGTAGAAAATTCTGCCGTTTCACCGCTGAAGGTACCAAGGAAATCGATTACAAAGATCTCGATACCCTGAAGCAATATATTGGTGAGAATGGCAAAATCGTACCAAGCCGTATTACAGGCACCAAGGCCAAGTACCAGCGTCAGCTGGCAACAGCCGTCAAGCGCGCTCGTTTCATTGCGCTGGTGCCTTATACGGATCAGCATAAGTAATTAGTAAACAGTTTAATTAACCGGTTACCTGTCATGCAGTGGTTAGCCAGACAAGTCATGCAAGACAGGTACAGGGCGGTAATGGTGATTGCCACAACCGCCATACTGGCAGTGTTACTGCCGCCAGTCGGTGTATTGAGTGCAGCAGCTGTTGCACTTGTGGTTCTGGCTAACGGCGTTAGGGAGTCCCTGTTCGTTGTTGCCATCGCACTGCTTGCAGTGTGGGGCCTGGGAGAGTTCATCCTGCAGGCAGGAGTGGTTGTCGGAATTTCGGCACTGGTTCTGTGGCTGCCGATGATCCTTCTCGGTGGAGTGCAACGCTGGTCACAGTACCTGCCGTGGTCTATCGAGGCAGCATTGCTGGTTGCCCTGGTTGCCCTGGGCTTGCAGTATGTCGTTTTTGACGACCCGGTCGCTTTCTGGAGCGAGTTGCTCTTGCCGGTGATTGAAGAGATTGCAAAAGGCGGTGCCTTTGAGGCAAGTGGCACAACGACAGAGAGTGTCGTTGCCGATATTGCACAAGCCCTGCCGACAATGCTGACAGTAGGTTTTTTTCTGCAGCTGGTGATTGCACTCTTTATCGGTCGCTGGTGGCAGTCACTGCTGTACAATCCGGGCGGTTTCCGCGGGGAATTCTATTCCCTCAGGTTAAGCCGGATTCTGGCACTGGCAGTCATACCACTGATGCTGGTGGGCATTATTTCATCAGAGGCTTCAATGCTTGATGGTGTGGTGATGCTGGTGATGACCGCGTTTGCGATACAAGGGCTTGCCGTGGCACATGCAAGCCTGAATAGTATAAACGCAGGTGGCTGGTTGATAGCTGTTTACGTGCTATTGCTTTTTGCAGGACCCTGGATGCTGATGCTGTTGGGTTTTGCTGGATATGCGGATGTCTGGATGGATTTCAGGCAACGTTTTTTGAATAAACAAGATTGACCGATTCGGGGGTTCCTGAAGATGGAAGTAATACTGCTTGAGAAAGTAAATAACCTGGGTGATCTGGGTGAGAAAGTTAACGTTAAATCTGGCTATGGCCGCAATTTCCTGATTCCATCAGGACGTGCACTGCCTGCGACAGAGAAGAATGTTGAAGAGTTTGAAAAGCGCCGTGCCGAGCTTGAAAAGTCAGCTGCCGAGAAGCTGTCTGCAGCTGAAGCACGCAAGGCAGAAATCGACGGTGCAACAGTCACTATCACACAGAAGGCCGGTGAAGAAGGCAAGCTGTTCGGCTCTGTCGGAACGACCGACATTGCTGCGGCACTGACTGCAGCAGGTAAAGCAGTCGATAAGGCTGAAGTACGTCTGCCTGAAGGTGTTTTTCGTGTTACTGGTGGTTACGAGGTGACTATTCACCTGCACACCGATGTTGATGCAATCGTCAACATCCTGGTTGAAGGCGAAGAGTAACCTGATTTAACCGATCAGAATGTAAAGCCCCCGCACTCTTGCGGGGGTTTTACGTTATGAAGGTAACGCACTGACTGGATATTCCTGCTAAAATCACTGCAGTTTTTTCCAGGATTCCTGCCGTTGACAGAGACTCATGTCTGAATTTCTCATACTGCTGTTGCCTATCGCTGCTGCCTCGGGCTGGTGGGCGGCCAAGCGCTCTGTTCGAAAAGAGCGGGAGAAACTGCGCAATGCAGAAATTGATCCTGCCTATTTCCGCGGCCTTAATTATCTCGTTAACGAACAGCCTGACAAGGCAATCGATGTCTTCGTGCGCATGCTCAAAGTCAACAGCGAAACGGTCGAGATGCACCTTGCACTCGGCAGCCTGTTCCGCCGGCGCGGAGAGACAGACCGCGCAATCCGCATACACCAGAACCTGATAGCACGTCCGACGCTCTCCCCGGAGCAACGCTCACAAGCACTTATGGAACTGGGCCTCGACTACATGAATGCAGGCCTGCTTGATCGTGCAGAGGCGCTCTTTTCAGAGCTGATCGACAACAATGCGCTTATCAACACCTCGCTGGGCAACCTGAAGGTCATCTACCAACATGAGAAAGACTGGCAGAAGGCGCTGGATGTCACCCGGCGTCTTGAGGAAATTGGTGATGAGGATCAGTCAAGGGATCGTTCCCATTTTCTCTGCGAACTGGCAGATATCGCCCTGCAGGAAGGTCGTGACGAAGATGCAAGGAACTATCTCGAGGAGGCAGGTGAGACTGCACCTGAGGCGATGCGTCCGCTGTTGACCCAGGCCACGCTTTCCCTGCAGCAGCAGGATTACACTAATGCACTGCAGCTCTACCAGCGAGTCGCTGAGACACATCCGGCTTTCATCGGTGAATTCGTCAATCAGATGGCCGAATGTCACAGGGCAACCGGTCAGGAGCAGGCCTGGCTCGAATGGCTCAAGGCGCTTTACCAGAGGCGCAGAAGCCTCTACGTGATGCTGGCGATTGCGGACGAGATTGAACAAAGCGAAGGTGGTGATGCAGCTATCCGCTTTCTTAACGATGAGCTGGCAGCCAACCCCTCGCTTCTTGGTGTACAGCGACTCATACGCATGCGCCTGACTCAGCAGGGAAGTGGCAAGACGACATTTCTCGAGACACTTGATGCATTGGTCAAGACCATGACCGATACACAGTCTGCCTACCAGTGTCACCGCTGCGGTTTTACCACACGCACGCTTCACTGGCAGTGCCCGGGATGTCGCGCGTGGGGCACAATGCTGCCAACCTCTGATAACAACGGGAGATACTCTGAATGACGTCACCGATCATTGTCGCTGTTGACTATCCGCAACTTGAACCTGCACAGGATTTGCTTGAACAGCTTGATCCGGCACTCTGCCGTGTAAAAATCGGCAAGGAGATGTTCACCCGTTTTGGTCCATCTGCGGCGGAAATGTGCATGAAAAAGGGGTTCGAGGTGTTTCTCGATCTCAAGTTTCACGACATTCCCAACACGGTAGCCGGTGCTTGCCGTTCAGCTGCCGAACTGGGCGTATGGATGATGAATGTGCACGCGTCAGGCGGACGCCGCATGATGGAAGCTGCACGCGAGTCTTTAGATAAGGCCAATTCGGATACGCTGCTGATTGCCGTGACAATTCTGACCAGCCTGTCGGAAGAGGAGATTCACGAGATCGGCTATTCGGGTAGCCCGGAAGAGAATGTCAGCCGCCTCGCGGCACTGGCGAAGTCGAGCGGCATGCATGGCGTTGTCTGTTCACCCAAGGAGGCTGAACGCCTGCACGCTGAAAATGGTAACGATTTTCTGCTTGTGACTCCCGGTGTACGTCCGGCTGGCAGTGATACCGGCGACCAACGCCGGGTTATGACGCCTGCAGACGCCATGCAGGCCGGTTCGAGCTACCTGGTGGTAGGCAGGCCGATTACGGCTGCTGAAGAGCCAAACGAGGCGCTCACATCAATTCTTGCATCAATTGGCGATCAGGCTTGAATTATTAACTCTTGATCTCCACATATCTTCAAATTCCGGTGGCATTGCGTGTCAGCCGGTACAATTTTTCCAATTTCTTGAATACTGGAGCATGTTTACATGTCTGCTGAAGCTCACAAAGAGACACTTGAATTCAAAACAGAAGTGTCTGAAGTCCTCAACCTGGTCATCCGTTCACTCTATTCGAACAAGGAGATTTTCCTCCGCGAACTCGTCTCGAACGCATCTGACGCAGCCGAGAAGCTGCGCTTTGAAGCGCTTGGTGATGATGAGTTGTACGAAACTGATCCTGACCTGAGGATCCGCGTCTCGGTCGATAAAGATGCACGAACGGTCACGGTTACCGACAACGGTATTGGCATGAGCCGCCAGGAAGTGATGGAGACGATTGGAACCATCGCCTGCTCGGGCACGAAAAAGTTTGTCGAGGCGATCACCGGCGACGAGTCCGAGGATAACCGCCTGATCGGACAGTTTGGTGTCGGATTCTATTCATCCTATATCGTTGCCGACAAGGTCACTATCGAGACACGTCGTGCCGGTCTGACCAGTGAGCACGGTGTGTGCTGGGAGTCGACCGGTGAGTCGGAGTATTCGATTGAGAATGTTGAACGTGCCGAGCGCGGTACTTCAATTACCCTGCATCTGCGTGAAGAGGAAGACGAGTTTCTCGACAGCTGGCGCCTGCGTAGTATTATCAGCAAGTTCTCAGACCATGTCGCTCTGCCGATCGAGATGCTCTCCGAGCCGACTGAAGAGGATGCTGAGCCTGAGTGGGAACAGGTTAACAAGGGCACGGCCCTGTGGATGCGTCCAAAGAACGAGATCAGCGAAGAGGAGTACAACACCTTCTATCAGCATGTCTCGCATGACTTCAGCGAACCGCTGGCTCACGTGCATAACCGTGTAGAAGGCAACAACGAGTACAGTTCGCTGCTCTACGTACCATCACAGGCGCCATATGATCTCTATGATCCCAATCAGAAACATGGCGTCAAACTCTATGTGAAACGTGTATTCATCATGGACGAGGCAGACAAGTTGTTGCCGCGTTTCCTGCGTTTCGTCAAGGGTGTGGTTGATTCTGATGATCTGCCTCTCAACGTCTCCCGCGAAATTCTTCAGCATAACCGCAAAATCGACTCGATCCGCGGGGCTAACGTCAAGCGCATCCTCGGCCTGCTCGAGAAGATGGCAAAAAATGATACCGAGAAGTACCAGAAGTTCTGGGAAGTGTTCGGTACCGTCCTCAAGGAAGGGCCTGCTGAAGATACGGCCAATGCCCAGCGTATCGCCGGACTGTTGCGCTTTGCGACCACAGCTTCAGACTCCAGTGAGCAGACCACATCATTTGCTGACTACATCGAACGCATGCAGGAAGGCCAGGATAAGATCTACTACCTGACAGCCGAAACCTGGCAGGCGGGTAAAAACAGCCCGCACCTGGAGATTTTCCGCAAGAAGGGCATCGAGGTGTTGTTGCTGACAGATCGTGTCGATGAGTGGCTGGTATCAAACCTGGCTGACTTCGACGGCAAGTCGCTGACCTCTGTAGCGCGTGGTGATATCGATCTCGAAGGCGACAAGGAATCGAACGAAAGTGAAGAGAAAAAGGACGAGAAGGAGAGTGCAGTGGTTCTCGAGCGTCTGCAAGGCATTCTCGGCGACAAGGTCAAGGAAGTGCGAGCCAGCTCACGACTGGTTGATTCACCTGGATGCCTGATCGCAGACGAGAATGATATGAGCCAGAACCTGGCACGAATTCTCAAGCAGATGGGCCAGGATGCACCAGAGTCACCACCAATTCTTGAAGTCAATCTTGACCACCTGTTGGTCAAGCGCGTGGCGGAGGAAGAGGATGAGACTGCATTTGCAGACCTTGCCTCCATACTGTTTGACCAGGCGCTGTTGGCAGAAGGCGGGCGTCTTGAAGACCCGGGTTCGTTCGTCAAGCGACTCAACCAGCTGTTGCTGTCGCTCGGCTCCTGATCAAAAACCTTGATCCCCGGTATTTTTACCGGGGATTTTATTATGGATATCAGTTAGCTATGAGATATCCATCAAATTCCTGATGATTAGCGCTTGTCACTCATTGACTCATCCGGTATATTACGCACCTCGTTGATGCGGGGTGGAGCAGTCTGGCAGCTCGTCGGGCTCATAACCCGAAGGTCGTAGGTTCAAATCCTGCCCCCGCTACCAATTTTCTTTCAGTCACTCACTGCTCAAGTGGCTGATAAACCTGAGAAATCAGGTGGCTGGTTCAAAACCTTACGGTTAATCGCTTGTACTGGTGCTACGTTCGATTAACAGCCATCCACACTACGTCCACAGTTGGACGAGTTTTGGTGGCCTGAAACGAGGTAGTGAACATGGCTTCTATACGCAAAAAGCCTAACGGCAAATACGAGGTGCAGGTCAGGTCTTCTGGCCTGCGTCCCGTTTCCCGCACATTTTCCAAAATGAAAGATGCCAAGGCATTCATCCGCGAGATCGAGGGTGATTCCGAACTTGCACGTAAGCTCGGTGCCCCTGTCAGGCAAACTCTGACCTTTCAGCAGCTCAAAGACCTGTACATGGTGCAATACACTGGTAGAGATCCCTCTACTGATGGCCGCCTGGTATTCTGGTGTGACCAATTCGGCAATAAGCAGGTAACCGATATCGATGCTCTAGACGTTGATGACGGTCTGCTCAGACTGGCGCGGAAGAATTACACCGGCTCCACGATCAATCGCTACAAGTCCACCTTGTCAGCAGTCTTTATTTTCTTCATCCAACATCCTGACCACAAACGAATGGTGCAGCACCTTAAGTTCACCAACCCGGTCAGACAGGAAACAGTCTCCCGTTTCCGCGAGAATCCATCAAAAGACCGGTTCCTCAGCGAGAACGAGCAGAAATCCCTGCTTGAAGCCTGTGAGGCATCGCACTGGGACCGGCTTTACCTGCTGGTCCTGATGGCACTCACCACGGGAGCCAGGAAGGGAGAGCTTCTGAACCTCAAGTGGTCCGACATCGATTTCCATGCCAGAACGGCTATGCTTGGCACGACCAAGAACGGCAAGCCGAGGTTATTACCTCTGACGAGGCCGG
>NZ_MPRK01000056.1 GCF_002021095.1 Solemya elarraichensis gill symbiont
CCAGTTCCTGCATGACGCGGTCCGGATTCGCCTCCGGCTTGTCCATCTTGTTGATGGCAATAATAATTGGCACACCGCCCGCACGAGCGTGCTGGATCGCCTCTTTTGTCTGCGGCATAACACCGTCATCCGCAGCAACGACGACGATAACGATATCGGTCACCTTGGCACCACGAGCACGCATTGCAGAGAAAGCGGCGTGTCCCGGGGTGTCGAGGAAAGTGATTTTTCCATGATCTGTATCGACACTGTAAGCACCGATATGCTGGGTAATACCACCCGCCTCGCCTGCTGCTACGCGTGAGGTGCGGATGTAATCAAGCAGCGAGGTTTTACCATGGTCAACGTGACCCATGATGGTAACAACAGGTGCACGTGGATGGGTATCACCTTCAATCTCGATGTCGACCGCAGTCATAATATCCTGCTCTTCGTCGTCAGCTTTCTTGAAGACGACTTTGTGTCCCATCTCCTCGACGACAAGTGCAGCTGTATCCTGGTCGAGCACTTCGTTGATGGTGACCATCATGCCCATGTTCATCAGGGTCTTGATAACCTCGGGTGCCTTGACTGACATGCGCTGGGCAAGATCGCCAAGGGAGATGGTATCTGGCACTTCCACGTCATGCACAACCGGTTCGGTCGGCATCTGGAATCCATGCTCGCCACTGCCTGGTACGTTGATGTTGTGGTCGCGCTGTGCGGCGCGGGAACGGTCTTTCTTCTTGCGCCTGCCACGAGGTGCATTTGCAGCAACATGCAGCTCCTTGCGTCCGCCCTTGTCAGACGTACGTTTTTTGCGCGCTTCCTCGGCAGCTGCCTTGTTGGCCTTGGCCTTGGCCACGGCTTTCTTGGTAGATTCAGCCTCGGCAAGTTTGCGTTTCTCTTCCTCGAGACGCTCGCGCTCTTCCTCTTCTTTCTTGAAACGCTCTGCCTCTTCGCGCTGACGCTCTTCCTCTTCACGTGCACGCAGCTTCTCTTCCTTGCTGCGACGGTCATCCTCTTCCTGCTTGCGCAGCTCATCAGCTGCAGCGCGACGTGCCTCTTCCTGTTCAGAAAGCGCCTTTCTTTCAGCTTCCTGTTCAGCAAGTGCCTTGCGTGCCTCTTCTGCTTCCTTGAGCAGTGCACTCTTCTCTTCCTCGCTTTCTGCAGATTTGATCACGGCACGCTTGCGACGCACCTCGACACTGACAGTTTTACCGGATGACGGTGTACCACGTGATGCCACGCTGCGCGTTGCACTTGGTTGCTTCAATTCACTGACAGTTTTGCGCTTGAGAGTCAGTTTGCGTTCTGCCGGTGCAGTTGCACTCTGTGGAGCATCGCTCTTCTTACCGTGCGACTGGCGCAGGAAAGCGAGCAGATCGCGTTTTTCATCTTCGGTGATGACATCTGTATCACTGGATTTACTGATACCTGCTTCACCAAGCTGGGTGAGCAGGCGATCAACCGGAATGCCGACATCCGCAGCTAACTGCGCTACTGTAACTTCACTCATTGCCACACCCCTTATTCGTTAGTCTCTTCTGCTTCTTCAAACCATGGTGCGCGAGCCGTCATGATCAATTTACCCGCACGCTCCTGGTCGATTCCCTCGATCTCGAGAAGATCATCGACTCCCTGCTCTGCAAGGTCTTCCATTGTGATGATCCCTATTGCAGCCAGCTTGTTGGCAGTCTGCTCATCCATCCCTTCCATGCCTAGAAGATCTTCAGCCGGCGGCTGCTCGAGTATCTCTTCTTTCGCAATGGCACGCGTCAACAGCATGTCATTTGCACGATCACGCAATTCGTTGACGATATCCTCGTCAAACTCTTCGATCTGCAGCATCTCTTCGAGAGGCACATAGGCGATCTCGTCAAGCGAGGTGAACCCTTCCTGTACAAGGATAGTGGCAACCTCTTCATCCACGTCCAGCTCGGACATGAAACGTTCAACATACTTGGACGCCTCTTCATCACTCTTGCGTGCAGCGTCTTCCTCGCCCATTACGTTGAGTTCCCAACCTGTCAGCTGGCTGGCGAGACGGACATTCTGACCGCCACGGCCAATTGCCTGTGACAGGTTATCTTCCTTGACGGCGACATCCATGCTGTTTGCATCTTCATCAACAACGATTGAAACCACGTCTGCTGGCGCCATCGCATTGATGACGAACTGTGCTGCGTTGTCGTTCCATAAAATGATATCTACACGTTCACCTGACAGCTCGTTGGATACCGCCTGTACGCGGGAACCACGCATGCCGACACAGGCACCGACCGGGTCGATACGTGCATCACGTGTATGCACTGCAATTTTTGCTCGTGAACCAGGATCGCGTGCAGCTCCAAGCAGTTCGATCAGGCTTTCACCGATTTCAGGCACTTCAAGCCGGAACAGTTCAATAAGGAACTCGGGACGCGTGCGCGTCACCATCAGCTGGGGACCGCGATTCTCAGGATCGATCTCGTAGAGAAAACCGCGCAGGCGATCACCGATACGTACGGATTCACGGGGAATCAGTTCGTTCTTTGGAATTTCAGCTTCTGCATTGCCACCAAGATCCATGATCACGGCACCCTTGCTGAGGCGCTTGACCACACCGGAGACAAGCTCACCGACACGATCCTTGTATGCTTCCATGACCTTGTTGCGATCTGCGTCACGCAGCACCTGCTTGATGACCTGCTTGGCAATCTGTGCCGCAATTCGACCGAACTCAACTGATTCGATCTCTTCCTCGAGAAAATCGGTTACTTCCTCGCCCTGCTCTGCCAGCGCCTCGGCTGCATCGCGGGTAATCTGACGAATCGGGAATTCAAGGCTGCCGTCCTCCTGCGGATCGACGACTTCCCAGCGGCGGAAGGTCCTGTAGCTGCCATCCTCGCGATCAACATCGACACGTGCATCTATCTCGCCACCATGCTTTTTTCGCGTAGCGGTGGCCAAGGCTGTTTCGATCGCACTAAAAATTACATCACGCTCGACGTCTTTCTCATTCGAGACAGCATCAACAACAAGTAAAATCTCTTTGCTCATCTGTGCATTTCCTGGAAGCAGCGGTTATCTCTTCGCCTGTTTTTCGAACACGGGAACCAGCCGTGCCATGTCAATTTCATCAAACGGCAGTTCTATCTTGCTGCCATCTTCAACTTCTATCGTTACTACATTATCTGCAGCACTCTGAATTACGCCTTCAAACTTGCGGCGACCCTCAATCATGTCTGCCATACGAATATTTACCGGCTGACCGATAAATCGTTCGAAATGGGCCATCTCAAACAGCGGTCGATCAAGACCCGGAGACGACACCTCAAGTTCATAGTTGCCCTTCACAAGATCTTCAACATCCAGCACACCGCTGAACTGATGGCTTAACGACGCACAATCGTCCACAGTAATGCCATCCTCATGGTCAATATAGACCCTGAGGGTCTTGCCGTAGTTTCCCCGGCTAATCAATTGCACGCCCACCAGTTCGTAGCCCATCGCTTCGGCTGTGGTACGCGCCAGATCAACAAGGTTTTGCGGTGCCTGTTTCAAATCAACATCCCGGACAAATAAAAAATGGGCCCAGTGGCCCATATTACTCGCCATCACCCGATCCATGACCGGTGTGGCGCTGCATAACAAAAAACCCCGAAAACGGGGTTTATTGTTCTTATTTGGTAACGAGGCAGGCTGTTAACCCGTGCCCAATTGGCAAAACATCCCGTACCAACACCATGGGGCGCAACTATACACCCTCCAAGTAAAGAAAATCAACTGTTTCTGCGGAATAATCGACTCACACTGGCGAGGGGTTGTCAGCTGACTTGGTCGGCGTTATCCATTTCGCCATGGTAGAAAATAACTCATTGATATTAAACGGCTTGCCAACCAGGTCATTCATTCCGGCATCCAACGCTCTTTTTCGATCCTCTTGCATAACATTCGCAGTCAATGCAAGGATCGGCAGGTCCATAAATTTGTCCATTTCGCGAATTTTGCGTGTAGCCATATAACCATCCATGACAGGCATCTGGCAATCCATCAGCACACCATCAAATTCTTCACCAGACGAACTTATGAGTTCCAGAGCTTCCTGGCCGTTGGTTACTGTCTCCACAATGAGGCCATTGCTGACCAGCACTTCCCTTGCGAGTTCCAGGTTAAACAGGTTGTCTTCTACAAGCAGCAGCCTTGCCCCCTTGAGTCGATCGATAGCATTTTTCTGCTCGAACTCGTCAACGCCCTGTTCTGAGCGGCGCAGTGAGGGCACGCCTTGTTGCTCCTTCAATCTCACCGTGAAATGGAAGGTACTGCCCGCATCCAGTTCACTCTCTACCCAGATATCGCCCCCCATCATTTCAACGAGTTGCTTGCTTATGGCAAGGCCGAGGCCAGTTCCACCGTACTTGCGACTGGTTGACGTGTCCGCTTGTTTAAACGGCTGGAAAAGAGTTTTCTGCTGCTCAGATTTTAAGCCAACTCCCGTGTCCTTCACCCAAAAATGCAGTGTAACCTGGCTACCCCCTCTATCAGCCAGCTCTACACCCAGGGTGACCGAACCTCCGCTGCCAGTGAATTTGACCGCGTTATTGCCCAGGTTCAGCAGAATCTGCACGAGGCGCAGCGAGTCACCGATCAGTGCTGTCGGTAAATCCTGTTCAATCGTGACATCAAACAGAATCTCCTTCTCTTCGCTTTTGAGGTGAAGAATGTTGGCCACATTATCGATCAAGTCTTCAAGGCGAAAGCTAATATTTTCCATTTCCATCTTGTCTGACTCGATCTTGGAAAAATCGAGAATGTCGTTAAGAATACCAAGCAAGTTTTCCGCCGACAGATGAACCTTATTGATGTAATTTAACTGCTTCTCGTCGAGACTTGTCTGTAATACCAGGTGTGACATGCCGATTATCATGGGCCTGCCAAGGCGGAAGTTCTTCGCTCTTTGTGCAATAATTTCTCTATCAACACGAATTCATGGGTTGGTCATGCCAAATAGTTACACTATTGTAGAAGAAATCGCGCACTCACTGACACACGGCCTGGGCGTATTGCTCAGCATCGGTGGACTTGCCGTACTTGTTGCATTCTCTGCCCTGTATGGTGATGCGTGGCATATCATCAGCGTAAGCATCTATGGCGCGACATTAATACTCCTCTATACAGTCTCCACTCTATATCACAGCATCACTCATGAGCGAGCGAAAAATGTACTACAGCGACTTGATCATGCAGCGATTTTCCTGTTGATAGCCGGCACATACACGCCTTTCACTTTAGTTAGCTTGCGTGGCGCTTGGGGTTGGACTCTATTCGGATTAGTCTGGGCTATTGCAATAGCCGGGATAGCACTCGAACTTTTCGTTGAGAAGCGAATGAAACGCCTCTCTGTCACTCTCTATCTAGGACTAGGCTGGATTGTTCTGATTGCAATAAAACCCATGATTGCATCAATAGAAACAGGTGGTTTGCTCCTGCTACTTGCCGGTGGCTTTTGTTATTCCTTTGGTGTTATTTTTTATGTATGGAAGAAATTGGCCTACAACCATGCAATCTGGCACCTGTTTGTTCTTGCGGGCAGCATCCTGCATTTCTTTTCGGTGCTTTTCTACGTGATCCCACCTGCTGTCTAGATACTCACGCACATGATCAAGCGCTACTACAAGGCAATAAAAAAGGCCTGATCGAAAACCGATCAGGCCTTTTAAATAATTCACAAGTTATGAGCAGAGTAACTTGCTTCTGAAATTGGTAGCGGGGGCAGGATTTGAACCTACGACCTTCGGGTTATGAGAGCTGTCTCAGCACTACTGAGTATAAATATACACTTCCCCACTCAATATAATCAATAGGTTATTTGAGGGCATTTGTGGGTGAAAGTGTTAGGAAGGGCTTGGAAGTGTGGATGGGGTGTGGATGAATGGCTTCTTCCGCCCCAAAGCTGGTCAGGTGCTACTTTCGCAGCCAACTCTTGCAGACAGTCGATGGAATGAAATTTAATGGTGGTAACTGTCATTTCATGTTGAAATAAGTTTTCTAACATCACAGGGGCAAGCTGAATCTATCGCGCTCTAACTCACGAAGAATGGCAATAAATGACAAGAGTTGATAATTGAGGCCACTTTCTCTGCAGTTGTGATTTTCTCTACATGCCTTTAGCATATTGAGATGCAAATTTCTGCTACAGCATCCCTAACCAACACCAAACCAACCAGGCGGATATGAGTAATTTAGACCAGTACCGCGCACTCCTAAAGAAAGGTATGCACCACGCCACCAAAGGGCGACACAGTCAGGCAATCAAGATCTACGACAGGGGGCAATAAAAGTCCTTCCCGATAACTCTACAGCTTGGCTCAAAAAGGGAAACTCGCTATTAACACTGTCGCGCTTAAAGGAGGCATTGCAATCATTCAACAGAGCAACCACTCTATCACCCGGCGACCCGCATGGATGGCTGTGGAAAGGCACAGCGCTTCAAATACAGGGTAACAACACAGACGCCCTTAGCAGCTATGACAAGGCATTGGCAATCAATCCGGCCCAGACAGATGTATGGGTACGTAAGGCGATTATTAGCGGCACACTGGGGCGATTTGAAGAATCACTGGATTGCTTGGACAAGGCACTGTCAATTAACCCTAACCATCCAATCGCTTTCTTATACAAGGGTATCGGATACCTGAATCTCGATAACCTTAAAGATGCCGTTGAGAGCTTCGGAAAAGCCGTCTCAATAAAACCAGACTTATCAGAAGCCTGGTGCTATCTGGGCAATGTTTACACAAAAACCTTTCAATTTGCAGAAGCCCTAGATGCAATCAACACAGCCCTGTCTGTGAATCCTGGCTATGTGGAGGCTTTAGTTCAAAAAGGAATCATTTTAAAGAAACTACACAAGTATGATGATGCCATGGATGTACTGGAAAGCGCTAAGAAGGCCATTCCGGATAATGCAATCATTCATGATGAGCTTGGCCTAGTCTTTGCCCTGCAAGGTAAACATCAATCAGCAATAGATTCTTTTACCAAGGCCATAAAGCTGGACCCACAAAACATAGAGGCCTACTTCAATTTAGTTACACAAGTGAAAGACAGTGATGCCAGCAACTATATACCAAAGCTGGAACTGCTTCTTAATGATGATTCGCTGCTTCCGGCAAATGAGTCACGTATTCATTTTTCATTAGGCCACGCTTACCACAACCTGCCAGACTTTGATCGTTCGTTTGCACATTTTGAAAAAGCCAACGAGATCAGGTCAGCAGAAATACCATATGACGGCACCATTTTCCGTGACAAGGTGCCCCGTCTAATTACTAAATTTAACTCAGAAATTTTAAATCGTTGTACCCATACTGGACATAATAAAGAGCCGTCAATCTTTATCATTGGTCTACCCAGATCAGGCAAAACAATCCTGGAAGACATTTTGGGCCAGCACAGTGAGATTATCGCTACTGGTGAGTCAGGTATATTTAATGTAGCTTTAAGAGACATTTTCTCACAAGAAATTGACCTGACCGATTTAGAAGTATTTTCCACCATTGATTGCACACTTTTCAAAGAAGTGGGAGAAGCCTACTCAAAAAGAAACCGCGCTCTTTTTGGCGAGAAACGAATACTTAGTACCAATCCTGGTGTGGTGGAGTTATTGATCGGAATAATACATTTATGTCTTCCGAATGCGAAATTTATTCACAGCGTACGCAACATCGAAGACAACTGCTTCGAAATATACCGGAAATATTTTCAGGGCAAGCAGCAGAATTACAGCTACAAATTCTCAGACATACTGGAAAAATACGACCTGCATCATAAATTATTAGCACATTGGAAAACGTTATTTCCAGACATGTTTTACACGGTTGACTTTGAAATGCTTGTTCATAACCCTAAATCTGAGGTAACCAAGGTACTGGAGAACTGTGGGTTGACCTACGAAAGCAGTTGCGAAGCATACATCGCTGATGCGCTCGCTAATAATAGATTTCCGACACCGGAAAATGCCATTGATACGTGGATGCAATATGTGAATTACCTTAAACCCTTTTTCACAACGCCCCCGGATAACTTACTCTGACAGCTTAGGCATCTACGTCAAGTAGACAACGAAGTTCAATACTGGAGTTTTTCAGCGTATGTTGTGCACAGACAACAAAAAATCTCCGTATATCGACACCTTTCCGTTTGTATATAAGCCGTTCATGGCTATAGGCTCGACTGTATTCTAAGAATCTGCAACTCTCACTGACTGTTATAGTCGATGAGGAGCTGTTCACAAGTGGTAGCCTGACGGGCCGCTTCTGGCCGTAAGCGGACATTTTCAGGAAAATATTCCGTGGACACCCCCTCTTATACTAGACACGCACGGATTCCGGGGGGTGGGGGTGCCAAAACCGCCTGGAAACAATCGGTTTCCCTACGACAAGAGGATCTCACCTGTTATGACGATTCAACGGATTGAATCGCTTGCTGATCACCACCGGCTCTCTGAACCTGCTTGTACCGACTGTTGCTTCCCTGCCCTCGCCTCCACCTTGCAAGGCATACTCGAGTGCCTCGACTGGATGAGAGTATTTATTCTTATCCGGTACATCAGAATAACGTTCATCACCGGCTACCTTTACCCGGCGAGAACAGAACGCACCGGCTAATCCCTTCCTGACCGTCTTGCACTTGGGACTAAGAAGAAATGCTGGCTTCCCATCCATGCAGTTACGCATCATGGGGTGAGTCAGTGCGGCCCTTCTCATCAGGGGTTTATTGCTGAAAGCAAGCGTGTCTTTGATCTCGTGATGTAAAACGGGACATCCAAGTCTCCCTTTTACACTCGATCTTCGACAGCCTTTCTTGCCCCGGACGCCCTGCGTCC